>NZ_JAVIYN010000007.1:0-104448 GCF_036665975.1 Jeotgalicoccus huakuii
AAGTTGTAGAGAAAGAAATATTTGATATTACTTCAGAAGATTTACAGAACCTAGATGTTGTTGTTAACGCATTTGGTGCCCCACTTGGTGAAGAAGAAGCACACGTTACAGCAGGTCGAGCATTGATTGAAGCACTAAAAGGAACAGATACTAGAGCGATTATCGTTGGAGGTGCAGGTAGTTTATACGTAGACGATGCACAAACAACTAAAGTGATAGATACTCAAGATTTCCCGGAAATTTTTGTTCCAACTGCGAGCGGACAAGGTAGAAACCTAGAAGACTTACAGAATTCAGAAGGTATCACTTGGACATTCTTAAGTCCATCAGTTGATTTTAATGCAGAAGGTCCTAAAATAGGTAAATATGAAACAGGTAAAGATAACCTAATGGTTAACTCTAAAGGAAATAGTTACATTAGTTATGCGGACTATACTTCTGCACTTGTGGATGAAATTGAAGAACCTAAACATATAAATGAGCGTTTTACAGTAGTTGGAGAAGAAGAATAAGAAAAAAGTTAAAAGGCATAACAGAATTAAATCTGTTATGCCTTTTTGTATATAACATCACTAATCAGCCTGCATACCACCATCAACATTGTACATTGAGCCTGTAACAAATGATGCTGCATCAGATCCAAGAAAGTATGCAACTTTTGCTACCTCTTCAGGTGTACCAAAACGGCCAAATGGAATGCCTTGTTTAAGTGCTTCACCTGATTTTTCAGGTTCTCCCGGTGATAAGTTATTTTGAATATCTGCTAGCATATCTGTATCAATAGCAGCAGGTGCAATCGCATTGACTCTTATGTTATGCTCTGCTGCCTCTAATGCTGCAGTTTTAGTTAAACCTGCTACGGCATGTTTGGATGCGATATAGCCTGGCATGCCTGCAGAACCAATGTATGCCGCATTAGAAGCGGTATTAACAATGCTGCCATATCCTTGGTTCTCCATTTGTGGAATCACATGTTTTAAGCCGAGAAAAACACCAGTAGTGTTAATTGACATAATCGTATCAAACTCGCTCTTATCTAATTCTTTAATCGGCTTAAATGGACCATTAATTCCTGCATTATTATAGAAAATATCGATACGATCAAACTTTTCAATTGTTCGTGCGACATATTTTTTTACGCTGTCTTCATCTGTGACATCACCAACTATAAGTTCGATATTGTCACCACCGAGGTTATCCTTAGCTGCATTCAATGCTTCTTTTTTTAAATCTACTAGGACGACTGTATTACCGTTGTCTAAATGTTCTTTCGCAATAGCTTGACCAATTCCGCCGGCGCCACCTGTAATGAGCACAATCTTATCTGTCATTATTGCAATTCTCCTTTTTCATTTAGTAATTCAAGTATAGAAATAATTAGAAAGAATAATCAAAATATTAGCTTATTATTTTGGGTATAATAAATTGAAGTGTTCTAAGATACTCATTTTAAGGAGGACGATTATGAAGTATATCGCTCTGTTAAGAGGTGTCATGCCGACAGGTAAGAATAAGGTAATGATGGCAGATTTAAATGAAGTTGTTTCTAAAGCGGGTTACGATAACGTAACAACCTACATTCAAAGTGGCAATATCATTTTTGATTCTGATAAATCAGCAGAAGAAATTAGCAGTGATATTCATGAGACGATTAAGAATGATCTCGGGCCGGAATTACCTGTTATTGTGAAAACTGTTGATCAGCTTCAAATGATTGCAGATCACAATCCCTATAAAGAAGAAAAATATAGAAATAGCGTTGTTTATATCGCTACAAGTATGTCTCAAATAGATACTGAGAAACAAGGAGAAATACAGGCTCTGTCTAAGGAGGGAGAATATATCACTTTTACTGAAGAGGCGATATATTATTATTTGTCTAACGGTATGCATAATGCCAAGATTAATAACAATTTCTTAGAAAAGAAATTGGGAATTACACTAACTACACGGAATCAAAACACGATTGAGAAAATTATTGGAAGGGTAAAGACTAACTAATCAATGATGTAAAGTTGTAGATTAGAAATCTTACAGGAGTGATACTGTATGTTGGCATATGTATGGGCAGAGGATCAAAACAGACTTATTGGCAGTGGTGACAAGTTACCATGGAGATTACCTAATGACGTAAAGTTCTTTAAAGATATCACCATGCGTGGTGATGTTGTAACGGGGCGTAAAACGTATGAAACAATACCAAATAGACCTTTAAAAGATCGGAGAAATATTGTCCTCACCTCGGATGAAAACTATGTGGCTGAAGGTGCGATTATCGTTCATTCTAAGGAAGAGATATTAGAAATTGATAAACAGGAAGCACGTGATTTGTATATCATTGGTGGCGCTAAATTGTTCGAACTATTTGAAGATGAGGTGGATGAACTCTTCAGAACAGTGATACACGATACTTTTGAAGGTGATGTATATTTTCCAGAGTCATTTGATTACTCTAAATTCGAATTGGTTTGGAAAGAAGAAGGCATAGTAGATGAAAGAAACAAACATGAACATACCTTTGAGCAATGGCGTAGGAAAAAATGAAAAGTAATCCGTATGTTCTTTAAATAGTTAACATACGGATTTTATTTATTGATATATTAATTATCTTCACGTGCATTTCGCCAATAGCGATAAGACACCCAAGTTGATATCAGTACTAATACCCAAGCCCCTACTAATATGATGCCATTGAATAGTGATTGGTTGGCAGCGAAGGCACCGAGGGCAACCAAGGAGATTTGTCCTGGTATAGATGCAACAAAAGTTGCTGCTACAAATGCATACTGATTAACCCCAAGTGCACCTGCCTCATAGTTAACAGGCCAGTATGGTAGGCCTGGCATCAATCTTGCCGTACACATCGCTAAGAAGCCTGCGTTACTCAAGTATTTTTTAACAGTTGTCCCATGCCGACCCAAGAGTTTAAACGTGAGATCTTGTCCTGTAAGTCGGGCTAACCAGTAGCCAAGCCATGATCCAATCATCACACCTGTGAAGGAGAATAAACTACCTGCAATGACACCGTATAATGAGCCTGCAACAAGCGCTGGTATTGTTACGGGAATTGGTGTGATCGCAATGAGTGCTGTTATCCCTATAAAGACTAACCAACCAGCCCATCCATATCCTTGAATCATATCTCTTAATACGGCAGGTTCAGGCACATTGACATTAAAACTCAACCAAATTAATAGGCCGATTACACCTACTGTTGCTAATAAAGAGATGGTAGATCTTAAAGAAAACCCATCTGATTGTTCTTCTGGATTCATGAAATTTTCCTCCTTTCACAGGTATAAAGTAGTAATTATTATTAAGAATCTATTTTTATCTAACATTATATACTTCTGAAGTGACATTATAGTCACAGTTATTGTAAAGCATGTCGACATAAGTTACGATACATCTTGTTAAAAATTAAGAAACGAGATGAAAAAATGAATACTTTAAACAAGAGGATTGATGCTTTAGATTATTTACGTGGATTTGCCTTGTTAGGTATTATCCTAGTCAATGTTGGCGCAATCATCAGTGTACAGAGCCCGCATACTGAACTTGATATTCTATATAGAAAACTTTTAGATTTTTTTGTAGAAAGTAAGTTCTTTACCATCTTTTCGACATTGTTTGGTATAGGCTTTTATATTTTTATAAATAATGCAAAAAAGAAGTCTCAAAATATTTACATGTTGTACTTAAGAAGAATCGTTGTACTTGCAGTATTTGGTCTATTACACATGCAACTTCAGCCGGGTGAAGCGTTGCTTAGCTATGCGATTTTCGGATTAATATTACTCCTGTTCTCATTTTTGAAAAAGGAATTGAATGTAATCCTTGGCCTGATACTGTTAGTTGCTTGCCTGTACTTTGACGTGAAAATTCTGGCTGCACTTGCTTACTTTATACTAGGTTATGCATTTGCACAATATGGTTTAATCTATACATTTACAAAAGCGAAAAGAAAATGGCAGATTGTTGGTATCCTTTCTGGTTTAGCTAGTGTGGCAGCAGTCCTAATTATGCAATCATACTACGTTTTACCTCATATTGACTTAGTTGAACAAACAAGTCGAACATTTGAAGAGTACCCAGATCAAGTGAACTCATATAATCATATCGTATTTATGCTATCACCAGTGCTGACAATCTTTTATGCAACATTAGTGATCAGCTTATTAAACACTAATCTCGGAATGAAATTACTTTCGCCCCTAAAATATTACGGACGAATGGCATTAACAAACTACATCGGTCAAACAGTTCTAATTTGGCTAGCAGGTACAATATTTTTTGATGGACCAACTCGCCTTATTTACACACTATTCCTTTGCATAGGCATATATGTCATCCAGTTAATCTTTACCTACTACTGGTCGAAAGTCTTTAAGTATGGGCCTTTAGAGTACATTTGGAGATGCCTAACTTACTTGAAAATTATGCCGATGACAAATAAAGAAAGAGCAGTCAAAGACTGCTCTTTCTTTATTTGTCATCGGGTGTGACGGACTGATGATACAGGACTGCTGTATCAGTCAGCATCCGTCCCTAATTTATTATTATTGTGCTGTAAAGCCACCGTCGACAGTTAGGGTGTTCGCTGTCATAAATGATGAATCGTCTGATGCTAAGAATAAAGCAGCTTTAGCCATCTCTTCTGATGTACCTAATCGTCCGATAGGTGTGACATCTGATAGTGATTGCTTCATTTCTTCATGAATAATTGGTGTATCAATGAAGCCTGGGCATAAGGCGTTTACTCTAATATTTTCAGCGGCATACTCAACACCGAGAGAACGCGTTAAATTAATTACGCCACCTTTTGCAGCATTGTAAGCAGCACTACCGGCTGCACCAATCCAACCATACATAGAAGCTGTATTGATAATATTTCCGCTACCTTGTTTTCTGAATAAGTCGATTGCAAATTTCGAGAATAAGAATACTGCATCTAGGTCAACATTAACTGTCTTTCTATACTCATCATAAGATACTTCGTGTGTTGGTTTAGTTGCACCTATTCCAGCGTTGTTAAATAATATATCTACTCGACCAAATTTTTCAATTGTCGTATCAAATACCTTCTTAGCATCTGCTTCACTCGTTACGTCCGCTTGTACGAAAACTGTATCTCAACCGATTTCTTTTGCAACTGTTTGTCGTTTATTTTCATCAAGATCTACGAGCACGAGTTTAGCGCCTTCGTGGTTAAATAACTCTACAGTCTTAATATGTGATTTTATTCATATTATACAAAATATTTTCTAGAATACTAAGATTGCCCACTTTATATTCTGGGTACGTGAAAGTATACACCGAAGGGAGTTTTTATTCATGGAAATTAAGAATGTACAATTAGAAGCAATCCCTGATTTCGAGCATCAGCTTGGACTGGAAGACGTAAAATATTTAACACTATGTACTGAAGAAGGTATCTTTGCCCACTTAAAAGGGGTAGCGACAGAAAATGAAGATGAAATTGAAGTATCTTTTGGTTTTATAAATGAATTCAACGAAAGTATTGCTAAACAATTATATGAGAAGTTTATAGAACAAAATATTTCCGAGGAAATAGTGTTTGATCCAGCTAGTGAAGCTGAAGAAGCATTTGTTGAATCATTATAAAAATAAGCCGTACGTTGTAAGTCAACGTACGGTGTTTTTGATTGTTGGTATAACTAGAAACATAAGGATTATAAGCAACAAAAAACACCCCGCTCTCACGAGGTGCTCTGAATTAAGCTAGATACATAGCTCTAAATTTATCGTTCGACATCTTGCATTTATCATCTTTAAAAACTCGGTGACGATTTTTCGCAATCCATCTATAAAGCTTATCTCTTAAACTTTTCGGAACGATATGGGTAATGCTCACAATTTTGAATAATGGATGAAGTGCTGTCGTAAGTTGAATAACGGCATCGGAATAGTAGTACAATTGGTTATTATCTATAAATATTAGGCTGTCGACATTAGGATTTAAGTCCACATTCTCTATAGTCCACTGGCTATTGAAATCCGTAATATACAAGTTTTTATCTTTATTGATAAAAACAACGAACTGGATTAACCGACTGCACATGTTGCAGTCACCATCATAGATTAAGATTTTCATATAACCACCTTAAAGGTTCAAAATTCTCTTTACTTCATTCTAACAAATTAGTTCTAGACAGCAGACTAACTTGTTTTTACCTTACTTATAAAAGTCTTCTTTTAAACGTTTAATTATCATGAATTTCGCCACATCTCCACCATCGGCGGCAGCATTGATTAATGGTCTTGCAAAGTTAGCTTTAGTCTCCCCACTAACAAATAGCTCAGAAACGGAAGTTTCACCAAATTGATCTGTTATGATTTGCCCTTTTTCATCACGGTCTACATCTAGATTCTTAAGGGATTCATAATCTGTATCCCATTTCATGGAAGCAATCATGCCACCAATTTCTTCGCTTGTATTGTCTTCAAAGATTAAGCTTTCGACTTGATTATCTTGACCAGTCATCTCTGTAATCACAGCGTCTTTATAGGCATAACCTTTTGAGTCAAACAGCGCTTTAAGTTCTTCGGTCAACACATCATTTCCATTGGTACAGATTAATAGATCATCACTCCAATTAGATAGAAGCATGACAATATGGTCAATTGACATTTCATCCACCATTATAGCGATACGGCGATGTTTCATTTCATAGCCATCACACCATGGGCAGTAGAATACTGATTTACCATAAAACTGTTCGAAGTTTTTAATGTCCGGGTAAAATTCTCTTATTCCAGTTGCCAGAAGCACTTGTTTACTTTCGTAGCTTGTTTTTTCTGTCGTCACTTTAAAAACTCCATCTTCTTTGACGATATTCACTACACGATCTTCAACTGTTTCAACATCTTCGTATTTTACTACATCTGCTTTGGCACTTTGTCTAAACTCATCTGGTGATACGCCATCTTGTGTTAAGTAGCCATGTGATTCTGTCGTTACCTTGTTTCAAGGTTGGTTATTGTCTATGACTAAGGCTGCTGTCAAACCTCGTCCAAAATTTAATGCTGCACTTAAACCTGCTGGGCCACCGCCAACTATAATTACATCGTACATATTATTCCACCTTTATATATATTATAGAGTCTTTATATCCATTATAACTCGATTAAAAAAACGAACTGAAGAATCAAATCGTTTTTTTAAACTAAAGAAGCGATGCTTTTACTTTTTAATGATTGAATCATATCATTTTCAACACTCATCATTAAACGATTAATCTTACATTCATCACCATGATTAAAGCTGTCCTCTAAAAGAGAGGGGTGTCCATCAATTGCATGGATAATATCGTAGACTGAAATATCCTGCCAATCCTCTGGTAGAGAATAGCCACCTTTAGCCCCACTACTCGCTATGATATATCTTTGTTTAACTAATCGAGCGAGTATTTTTGAAAGGTATGTTGTCGATACTTTCAGTTTCTTAGATAGGTCTGCAACTGGGAATTTTTCATTCTTATCTTGTTGGCTAGCTAAAAAAGCCATAACATGTAATGCATAATCTGTTCCTCTAGAAAACTTCAAAGCCTTACGCTCCTTTATGGATATTATGAGTCTATAATAACGGTATAAGTTTAATGTTGCAAGGAAAAGATTTAAACTTGTTCATATTGAGTTCATATACGACCAGTACTATGTAGGTATTACTAAAAAAGAAAAAGGAGCATTTTTATGAAAAGTCCGGTTAAAATTCTCTTGGTTGCAGCAGGCTTATTCGGCTTAATTGGTTCAGTCATGGGTGCACATATGGCGGGATCTGGTTCATATGCACTTCGACCAATTCACGCCCATATTCTCGTTGTAGGTTGGTTAAGTCTATTTTCTTGGTCAGTCTTTTACCAGGTATTTAATGTGAAATACAATGGTCTTGCAAAATTCCACGTTTGGACTGCAATTATTGGAACGACAGGTCTAGTATTAGGTATGTTTGTTAACAATGTTGCTTCTCTCGGCTTACCAGAAGTCTTTTCATTGATTCTCTATATTGGTGGCGGCGTTACATTGTTACTCAGCTTTATTACATTTTTTGTACAGACACTCTTATATCAGTCTAAATAATAAAATACCGCCATCAGGCGGTATTTTTTATATCGCTCTATAACGTCTAAACGAAATATAACGGTTAATGACATACTGGACTAGTGTTGCAAACATTGTCGCGAATATTTTTACTAATATCGCATTCCATCCTAGGGTCTGATGGAAGAGAAAGACGAGTAGAGAGACAATAACAAAGCCTATGATCCCAGCACTTAAGAAAGAGATATAGCGTTTGAAAAATTTGCTGGAAGCCTTGAAATTAAAATAGTAGTTGATTAGGAAATTTGTCGTGACCCCGACAAACGTACTAATCAGATTTACAAGCTGAACATGAATATCTGTAAAAGTATACAGGATGTAAAACAGCCCTAAATCCAGCACACCTCCAACACATGCAATTAAAATATATTTAAAAAATTCTACTCTCTTCATCAACGACACCTACCTATATTTCGTTGAAGTATAGCATAATGAAGGCCAATTTTCTAAGGGATTGAAGTTATAAGTGGAATACTTGTCGTTATGATAGGATTACAATGTATATTAAAATGGTATCTATTAAAGGAATTGAAGGGATGAAGTATGGTGCGAGTTGTTGTAACGGGCATGGGTGCCGTAACCCCGATTGGTAATAACGTAAACGATATTTGGCAAAGTATTAAAGATAATAGGCATGGTATTGGACGTGCGACAAAAGTGAATCCAGAAGATTACAAAACGACACTTGCTGCAGAAGTTAAAAACTTTGATCCAGAGCATGTGATCAGCAGAAAAGACGCGAAAAGAATGGATTTATTTGCGCAATATGCTGTGGTAGCGGCTAATGAAGCGATTGATATGAGTGGTTTTACAGTTACTGAAGGGAATGCTTACGATGTAGGTGTCATCGTTGGTACCGGATCAGGGGGTTATCTCGCTATGGAGAATAATGTGAGAAAACTACACGATAAAGGTCCGAACAAAGTAGAGGCACTCTTTCATATCAAAACACCAGTCAATATGGCAGCTGCAAGTATTGCCATGCATCTCGGAATAAAAGGAGACTCAATGGCAGTATCATCAGCATGTGCGAGTGGCACTCACTCTATCGGTGAGGCATTTCTTAAAATCAAATCTGAACAGCTGACCGCTTGTCTTGCAGGCGGTGCGGAAGCGACGTTAAATGATTCTTCTTATAGTGGTTTCTCAGTCTTAAAAGCGATGTCGACAGAGTCGGATCCAGACCGAGCATCTCGCCCATTTGACAAAGAACGTGACGGTTTTGTTCCTGGTGAAGGTGCGGGGATTTTAATGTTGGAATCTCTAGAATCAGCCGAGGCGCGTGGAGCTAAAATCTATGCTGAGATTGTTGGTTATGGTGCGACAACGGATGCATACCATGTAACAGCACCTCGACCAGACGGGCATGCTACTGGTACAGCAATGAAAAAAGCAATCAAGATGGCAAATATCTCAGCTGCTGATATTTCATATATTAACGCCCATGGTACGAGCACACCAGCCAATGATTTAAGTGAAACGAAAGCTATAAAGTTTGCGCTTGGAGAAGCAGCTTATAATGTAGCTATATCTAGTACAAAGAGCTACGTGGGGCATATGTACGGTGCTTCTGGTGGTGCTGAAGCGGTAGTGACAGTTCAATCATTGATGCATGATTTTATACACCCTACACTAAACTTAAGGAACCATGACCCAGAATGTGATTTGGATTATGTACCATTAACTGGTCGTACTCAAATGATTCAATATGCACTCTCAAATTCCATGGGATTTGGTGGACATAATGGTTCTCTATTGTTCAAAAATTGGAATGATTAGAAAGAGATATTTTCTAGGAGGAATTGCGAATGAAGATAGCAGTACTTTGCGATAGCTCAGCTTATTTACCTCAGTCGCTCCGAGAGCGAGAAGATGTGTTCCAAGTTGACTTTACCTTAGCGCTCCCAAATGGTGAGGTAATTACAGAATCAACTGATGAAGTCCATTTAAATGCATTGTTTAAAACATGGATGCAGGATACAAAAAATCAACCTAAGACCTCTCAACCAGCGGTTCAAGACTATCATAGAGAATTTAGACAAATTATCGGAAAAGGTTATACCACTGTCATTGGAATATTTTTAAGTTCTAAAGTAAGCGGGACTTTTCAAACTGCCGAGGCAATTAGTGAAGAATATAGAAACCAGTTAACGATTCATAACATTGACTCTCTGGGGCTGTCAGTTAATATGGAACAGTTAATTATTCAACTCACAAAAATGATTGATGAGGATAAGCCCTATGACACGATTAAAGAAGCGCTCACATGGTTAATGACCTCGAGTTGTTTTTTTGCTGGA
This sequence comes from Jeotgalicoccus huakuii, assembly GCF_036665975.1. NCBI lineage: Bacteria > Bacillati > Bacillota > Bacilli > Caryophanales > Staphylococcaceae > Jeotgalicoccus > Jeotgalicoccus huakuii. Next base: position 10,422 of record NZ_JAVIYN010000007.1, read on the forward strand.
CTTGAGAAAAGTGATCACTTTATAAAAGGCGGACGAGGAAAGTCTTTAAAACCTGTTGCAGAGAAATCCTTAAAAACCTTCCCAGTATTAGAATATGTACAGGATGATACACCTTTGTTAAGAGAAACATATCGGACTACAAAACAACGAAATAAGGGATTGGCTGAACTTGCTTTAGCTTACAGTAAAGAGTTTCCTAATCACCAAATACAAATCAGTATTGGACATACACTTTCAGAGCACAAGGCGCTCAAATTAAAAGCAGCAATTCAGTCAGTATTACCTGAACAAGTCATTCAAACTAGACTGATTGGTACAGCCTTTTGTTCTCACCTCGGTCAAGGTGCCCTATCACTCGGTTTCATGCCAGTTTTTAAAGAGGTGGACTAGATGATAAAGATTGCAGTTGATACAGTAGGCGGAGATTTTGGAGTCAATACAACAGTCTATGGTGCTTGCCTAGCTATGGAAGAACAAAAAGACCTCAGCTGTCTATTTTTTGGTTCACCTCGTGAAATCAAGGCAGCTCTCCCTGAATTTTCGGACATGAACCGTGTAAAAATTATCGAGTCGAATAATGAGATTACAGATGATGATCATGCATTAAAAGCAGTCAGAAGAAAGCAGAACTCTGCTTTAGTTCGAGGTATAAAGGCCGTCAGTGAAGGACAGGCAGATAGCTTTATATCTGCAGGATCTAGCGGTGCAATCTATCTTGCCAGTATGTTTTATATTGGAACTATTGAAGGTATAGAACGTCCGGCAGCAGTCTCTATATTACCAACGGTCTCTAAAGAATCACCATACTATCTTTTGATTGATGCTGGTGCGAATATTGCGAGTAAACCGAAGTATTTAAGTGATTATGGTAAATTTGGTAGTGCGATTGCTAAACAATTACTTGGCGTGACAGAACCAAGAGTGGGACTTTTAAATATTGGTACCGAACCATCTAAGGGTGATGATTTTAGGAAGGCCGCCTATGCTAATCTAGAAAATGAGCAGACTATCAATTTCATAGGAAATGTAGAACCGACAGATATTTTAAAAGGTACGAATGAAATTGTACTGACAGACGGCTTTACTGGTAACATTCTGCTGAAATCCGTAGAAGGCACTAGCCAAATATTATTGAATGATTTATTGGCAGTTATAACTACAGAAGAATCGTTGGATAAGAAGACATTAGCCGTGGTCGAACGTGCTATTCAACAGAGGGTTAATAGATTCACCAATGAAGATATCGGTGGTGGTTTTATCTTGGGAATTAAGGCGCCAATTGTAATCACACACGGCTCAGCTGATGAGAAAATGTTTAAAAACAGTGTATTAACTGCAGCACGTTTAGCAGTGAACAATGCGTTTAAAGATTATTGATGGTACTATGGAACTAACCAAACAATGTGGGGAGGCTGTATTCTTGGATAATGAAGAGAAAAAGGACCCTCAGAATGAACATGAGAGCGGCTTGAACATGCAGTGGTTTGCGATAGGAATTGCTTTTGGGCCTGTGATTGGGATGTTTATAGGTATATTTATTGATAATCTTGCCTTAGGAGTTGCCTTGGGTATGCCCGCTGGTATCTTATTAGGCGTTATTATGGGAGCGATTGACCCCAAAGGTGAAAAAAATAAGAATAATAGTAAATGAATAATGATATGCTCCCCCTAAGTAGACACTTAAAAAAGTAAAAACTTAAGGGGGAGCTTTTTTTGAAATCAAATATAGTGCACACAACTAGTGAATTATTATATTACATTAATTTTTTCTTACTTGTCTTGTTTGTAATCCATCTAATGAGTAAGGCTAAGGTAATAAATAGACCGATATAACCAAACAGTGGATAGACAGTATTTACTAAGTCAGCAAAGCCTACAAAGCTAAATAGATAGCCTAATATTAGTAAAATGAATAGTAAGAGTCTATATGGTTTACTATTTGGAGCAGTAAAGCGATTTAGTAGTGGATATAACATACCCACACAGCTGTTAAAAATGACGGCAACCATTACGGTAGCCATTGTATACATTAATACGGGATGGATTTGTTCTGCCATGAGTAGAGTCGGTAATTCAACCGTATTTGCTTCTTGGATATTACTTAAAATACCTGCCACCATTATTAATAGTAATACTGAGAAGATAACTCCGCCGTATAAAGCACCACGTCGAGCAATTTTATGTCTGTCTGCTTCTGCACCGACGATAGTTAAGAATGAAAAACTGTTACCGATAATTAAACCACCATATGTGATAGCGTCCCACCACCAAGATCTTGTAGGTGTGGTAAAAATATCAGTGTGTTGGTTTACCTCACTGAATGGTACGCTCGGATTTAAAATATTATAACCTGCAATAACTAATACTGTTATTACGAGTAAAGGCGTGACTGCGCCTAATATAGAAAGTATGCTGTCGAATTTAACTTGTAATACGACAAATAAGAGTAACACAATAATAAGTGATCCGAGCCAGGTTGGTACACCAAAGCCATCATAAAAGGCTGCTCCACCACCTGCAATCATTATTATAGTTGTTCCATAAAGGAAGAAAATGAGTAGGTAATCAATGATTCGACCTACTATAGGACCAAACATTGCATTTAAAGATATGTCATAAGATTCCGCTTCGAGTCGATAACCGACTTTTGCAACTTGTCTTGTTGCAAAGATAACAATGAGTCCGGAAATTATAGCTCCAACAAGGCTGAACTTTCCATAATTCACAAAAAACTGTAGGATTTCTTGTCCAGTTGTAAAACCTGCACCTACGATAAAACTGAGATAAGCAAAAGCAATTCTGATAGAGTCTTTATTAGCAGTGCTGATAATATTCCTCCTCTAGAGTTTTGAGTCAACAATAAATTATGTTAACATACTTTAGTTATAAATAAAGTATGATAAGCCAAATATTTTTATTTTGGTGGATATCAAACCATTTTATTATGCTATAATTTGATACTAAACGTGGTTATGTACCCATGAACATGGAGGTGTGGATATGGATGACAGAACTATACTGGACTATTTAATAGAGAATAAGAGTAAAATGACAAAGAAACATCAGGCTATTTGTGATTATCTATTAGAAAATCATTCAGAAATTAGTATGATGTCAGTAAAAGAATTTGCACAAGAAGTGGGTGTTGGAACAACTACAGTCTTACGTTTTACTCAAGAATTAGGATATAGTTCGTTTTTTGATTTAAAGAAACAGTTCTTTGAAATTCACAAAACCTATGCATCCAAGTGGAGTCGTATTCAATCGTCATTTGATGTGGATCAAGACGAAAACTCTGATAAGTTGATTGAAGATATTTGGAGTGAAAATATTAGTGTATTAAAGCGTACTTTAACACCACAACTTTTAGACAGCTTACATGTGGCTGTAGATCTATTAGTTGAAAGTAAGCATATTCATCTTGCTGGATCAAGACCTTATAAAGCAATGGCGATGTATATGGAAGCTTTACTAACAGAATTTGAACCTAGAGTACATCAATTGTCTATGGATATAGATAATATTTTAGACCGATTAATATTACTTAATCATGAGGATGTTATTGTAGTTATTGCCTTCTCTCCATATTCCAATCGCATGATAGATGTTGCGGAGATTGCCCATAAGAACGGTATTCCAGTGATTCTTATTACAGATGAATTATCAAATCCGATCAGTCAGTATGCCAAAATTATAATGAAGGTAGATACCAGTACCAAACACTTCACTGTAATTTCTTTAGTGACATTAATTGAAGCAATCGTTGTTGAATACGGTAGTAGGCTCGCACCCCAATCAGGTGATAATGTAGAGACATTAGCTGATTTATTAAAGGAAAAGTCTTACTTGACCGGTGTAGATTTAAATTTAAACTCTAAAAAATTTAAGGGGTAAAACTTTATGAAAGCAAACATCGCCCTCAAAGAAATTGAGGACTGGGTAAAAAACCAACTCATACATGAGACAACTGGCCATGATTGGTATCACATTGAAAGAGTGACGAATCTGAGTAAAGAATTGCTGAAGTCTGAAAATGCAGATACCTTTACTGTAATCGCTGCTTCCCTTCTTCACGATATTCCTGATGAAAAATTAGAGGATGACGTTGAGGCCTCAATGAAAAATATAAAAGATTTTTTACTAAGTCTTGATATTGAGGAAACAGTTATCGATAAAATTCTAACAATCATTAGCACAATATCATTTAAAGGTGGTCATGGTGATAAGCTGACATCTATGGAGGCATGCATTGTTCAGGATGCCGATAGACTGGATGCTATTGGGGCAATCGGCATTGCGAGAACCTTCCAGTACGGCGGTGCGAAGGGGCAAGCTATGTATGACCCAGAGGTAGAAGTCAGAAACGATATGAGTGCAAAAGAGTATAGAAAAGGAAACTCTACATCTATCAATCACTTCTATGAAAAACTGTTACTATTAAAGAATAAACTGAACACTGAACGAGCTAAAGAAATTGCACAAGAGAGAGAAGACTTCATGAAATTGTTTCTGGACCATTTCTTTAAAGAATGGAATGGTGAGTTTTAAAGGGGGGTGTAAACTATGGAAACAGTATATCTAGCTGGTGGTTGTTTATGGGGTGTACAAGCCTTTGTAAAAACACTTCCGGGAGTTATACATACAGAAGCAGGACGCGCGAATGGTTCTACAAACACATTAGAAGGTGATTATGATGGTTATGTAGAATGCGTGAAAACGGAATTTGACCCTGATGTCACCTCCGTATCAGATTTAATGAATTTTCTTTTTGAAATCATTGATCCGTTTAGTATTAATAAGCAAGGCGTCGATGAAGGTCCTAAGTACAGAACTGGTTTTTATAGTGAAGACATTGAACATCTAAAGGAAGCTAAAACTTTTATAGAGGTTCGCCATGACCGAGACGAAATTGCGGTAGAAGTTGCTCCGTTATTAAATTATGTAAAAAGCAGTGAAGAACATCAGGATAGATTAGATCATTACCCTAACGATTATTGTCATATTCCACGGGCACTATTGGAAAAGTATAAATGAATTGAAAATACGACCAGGGTATGCACTGCTTTTGAAATATCATGATCTGGAATTAAGACTTCTGTTTCAAGTGGTAGAGTGATTTGGTTCATGTTATAATGTTTATACATAAGATTCCTCTTTTCTTTGTTTGTGTCGTAACTACATTGTATCTGAGGGTCTTATTTTTTTGTAGCGATATCGTATATTTTCATATAAAAAAGCGCACTTGACTTCTTGGGGAGTAGCGTCTGCGTGAGACTACAGGCTCACGCGACGCCCCAGAAAAGCAAGTGCGCTTTTTGATTTAGAGAGGGACTTATGTCCCAGCCCCTATTTTATTATATTTGTTTCAGAGCTTGATTTAAGTCTGCTTTGATATCTTCTACGTTCTCAAGACCTACTGATAATCTTAGGAGACTGTCAGGAGAAATCGTTAGTTCTTTTTCAACAGACGCACGGTGCTCAATGTAAGAATGCGTACTGCCTAAACTTGTTGCTTGAACAATCATTTCTACACTATTAGCAACCTTCAGAGCGTCATCTGCCCCACCCTCAACTTCAAAGGATAAGAGTCCGCCAAAGCCGGACATCTGTCCCTTAGCGATATCATGACCTGGATGATTATTTAGTCCAGGATAATGAACAGCTTTAACCTTGTTGTGAGATTCTAAAAATAGGGCCACATCCAAGGCATTTTTAGCATGTGCATGGACTCTTAAAGATAAAGTTTCTATACCACGAAGTGCCAACCAGCATTCAAATGGAGATGGGACCCCACCTTTATTGGCTTGATGGAGTCTCATATTCTCTAACATTTCACTGCTTTCTTTCGCAATAACTGCACCTAGGAGCACATCACTATGACCACCAATGTATTTTGTAACAGAATGGAGTGAAAAATCTGCACCTAAGTCAAGTGGTTGTTGGAAAACAGGTGAAGCGGTCGTATTATCCACTACGGTAATCGCACCAACACCCTGAGCTAAGGATACGACTTTTTTAATATCAGTGATATTTATTTGTGGATTAGACGGTGATTCAATCCATACTATACCTGTTGGTTTCTCATTGATTGCGGTTTTAAGTGCATCGCCATCAGTCATATCGATAGTAACTATGTCGAAGCGCTGTCCAATATCCGTCTTTTCTATTAATAATTTAACACCGAAATACATCTCGTTAGGTAAGACGATTCTTTTAGGATACTTTTTCGGTAAAGATTCAATGACTGCGGTTATTGCTGCCATACCAGAAGAGAATGCGATTGCATCATAACCGTTTTCTAAGGCGGTCAGACATTCTTCAAGGGATCTTCTATTTGGATTTTTACTGCGGCTATACATTGTCTCATTAATATATCCACCATCAGCTTGTCTTTCGTAGGTCGAAGATAGGTGTATAGGTGCTGTTACAGCACCAGTATTTGGGTCAACACTACGACCAACATGTATTGCTTTTGTTTCAAAGTGCATGCTATCCCCTCATTTCTTTAGATGAAATCATTCTACACTTTATTATCTGAATAATCACTAAAAGCTGACAAAAAAGAGACTCCAGATCATCTGGAGTCTCTTTGGTTATATAATGGTGATCTTACCACCAATTGTTTGCATTACGGAATTGGATAGCGTTATCGATTGAACCATAACGTCTTTCAGCGTAGTCAAGCATACCTGCAGTTTGATCTGCTACTGAACCAGTTCCCCAAGATTCTTTAGTTTGACCAAGACCTTGGTAGCCGTTTGGACTTACTGCGTTCGGGTTACCACTTGATTCTGGAAGAACAATGTTATTCCACATAGCTTCAGTACCACCTGCAGCTAAGAATTGTGATTTAGTTGAACCATTTGAAGATGAAGTAGATTGAGTTGGAGCAGGAGCTGCTGGCTCAGATACTTGTTGTTGTGTTTCTTGAACTTCAACTTCTTCTACAGCAGGTGCTGCTTGTTGGTTTTGTGTGTTGTAGTTAGTGTTGTTTGTTTGTTCAACTTCTTGAACTTCTTCTACTTTAGGTGCTTCTACAGTTTCGTTAGTGTAGTTAGTCGCAGTAGCGTTACCGTTAGCACTGTATGCCCAAGAGTAGTTCGTTCCATCTGAAGTAAAGTCATAGTTCACATTGTTTAATGTGAAGTTGTAGTCATATGCACCTTCATGGATTGGAGCTGCATTTAATTCAGCTGGGTTATTTTGAACTGTTTGTGCAAGTTCTTCTTTATTGATTGATGATGCATCTACGTCTTGATCTGCTACTACGCCTGTTACGCCTAAACCTAAAGCTAATGATGTTGCTAATATTGTTTTCTTCATTTGTTTTCTTCCTCCAAAAAAATAATTCTAAAATTTCAATGCCTATTCTTTAACTGTCGTTCTGTCGACATGCACTGTATTTTTTACTGTCTCTCTAGGACAGTTACTAATGTATCACATAAATTGATTACGTATGTTACAACGCAATAATAATGCAATTACAGTTAGAGACAGCTTTGTAACATTGAAATATTCCTGTATTATTTCAGACTATTGACATTAGGATGTCAAAAATTTGGGAAAGAATTTCTGCTTACTATCCTTCAAAACGACTCATCTTATTGATTTTTTCTTCATATGCAGGGAATTTATCTTTTAGCCAAAGTACGAGTAGGATCACCAAGAAAAGAACGATTGAAATCACTGCTAGATAAATGATTACTGTAGAGAACTCTACGTTGAATGCTTGATTAAATATCGCATCTTTAAAGCCTGAAACAATAAAGGCCATTGGTAATACATCGAAGAGTGATTGATAGAAATTATTAGCAGTTTCTATTGGGAAGGTACCGCCACTTGATGATAGTTGGACAATGAGTAAGACAATACCGAGAAACTTACCAAAGTTACCGAATATGGTAACCATTGTCGCAATGATTATTATGGACACTAATGACCACATAATCATGGCAAAGTAAAATCTCCAATGACTGTATATATCAATCTGCATAATCCAAACAATTGTTGCATAAAGCAAACTTGAAATCAGTACGGAGTGAGAGATAAATAATAACCCACGGCTAATCCATCTTGAGACTACGGAAGCTTCCTTATCAAAAATTTTGTTGATAGGGTAAACAACGTTAAACGTTATTGCACCGATAAATAAGCTGACTGCAACAACCAATGGTGCAAATCCTTGAGCGTAGTTATCAGTTTCCACTGATGTTTCAGTTGTCAGTTCAATCGGATGTGTAATTGCATCGGCACCTTCTGATGTAAATACTAGGCCAGACTCATCCATGCGATTTTGAAGTTCTTGGAATTGGCTCTGAACTTCCTGTAAGCCACCAGATAGTTGTTCTGAACCAGCTTTCAATTCACTTACACCACTGTTCAGTTGACCGATACCGTTATTAAGATCACCTGCACCACTTTCTAACTGACTTTGTGCACCAGTAATAGGTTGAGCGTAATTACCGAGTAAGGCTGATGCTTGATTGAGTTGACTAGAAAATTGTTGTTCACCACTATAAAGCGTATTTGAACCTTCTTGTAGTTCTGCTGTAGAACCTTGAAGTTGTAGAAGTCCCTGATCTAGGGCAACCGCACCTTCAGTCAGTTCATTAATGGCTTGTTCAGCTTCGCCGCTACGATCAGATACTTGAGCAATTTCATCAATTAAACTAGAAGTATAAGTACTAGTAATCTCAGTTTGTATATTCTTCTCTAATTCTGAACCTGCTTGTTGAGCCATAATTGATCCGATAAAGTTATAGCCTGGATTTGTGTGAAGTGTGAGGTTTACTTTTTCTGGTTGTTCACTTAATAAAGAAGCAGCATTATCTGATGCATCTGATGGAATCACTAGATAACCATAAGCATCCCCACTCTGTACTGCTTCTTTTGCTTCATCAAGTCCTGTAAACTTCCAATCGAACCGATCGTTGTCCGACAGTTCCTCTTCAATATTGGAACCTATATTGATATCCTCTGTACCTTCATCTTCATTTACTATATGAAAGGCCATATCTCCTGTACGATCATAGGGATTCCACATTGCGCCGAGAAAAGTTAAGGAATAAATAACGGGGAATAAAGAAACGAAAAATAAAGTCGCTATTAATAAAGGTTTCTTAAATATAAATTTAAAATCTTGAAACATTAAATCATCCTCTTTTTTTATGGTAGAATTATCATACACTGTGTACAATAACCCATTATATGTACAAAACAATATTATTCAATAGTCGATATTCACTAATGTGTAAGATATCCGACACTTTGCCTAGAAAGGTTGATTAAAATTGAAAAAAGATTTAAGAGTACAAAAAACTCTCCGTGCCATAGACCAAGCTATGGTGGATTTACTCAAAGACAAATCGTTTGAAAGTATTACGATACGGGATATCAGTCAAGCAGCAATGATTAACCGTGGAACATTTTATACTTATTATAGAGATAAATACGAAGTAATTGCAAGCTATCAAAGCCAAATGATTAAAGATATTGATCGTCTTTTGTATGAAAATATTAGTGGAGAAAGTCTCAATCTACTAAATGACCAACAGCTTCAGGAGACAATCGAAGGATTTTTTAATTATTTAAAGGATAATAGAGAAAGGGTCATGGTTATTGCAGCTGGTCTTGGTACAAGCGCCCTATCTGAATATTTTTCTCATCATATGTTTGACTTTTATAAAGTAAAAAGCCAAGAGTTTGGTGTAGAATTTGAAAGTGAAGTCGATGAAGAATACCTGATTACTTACATGATACATGCTCATATGGGGCTCTTATTTAAGTGGTTGACTGATGGTTGTGTAGTGCCCGTTTCGAAAATGGCAGATTTTATCGAAACATTTACTGTTAAAGGCGTATTCAAAGCTGTTGGAATCTGATATGCTTTTTGTCAATTCTATGCATATTATTAATTCTATAAGGGAAGATAATAAATGATGCCTAGAAATAGTTTTATACTTATAGAAATATATAGGGAGGTGTAGGTATGTACAAAAATATTTTATTACCATATGATTTTGGGAACTCTTTTGACAACGTACCTAAGGAGCTAGAAAAGCTAACGAATCCAGATGAAGCGTATATGATCACTATTTTTAATGTCATTACTGAAAATGAAATGTCCAGTGATGTGAAGTTTAATGGTAAACGTTTCAATGAGATTGTCGAAGAGAAAAAGAATTTGCTAAAATCTTTTACAGATGAATTAGATAAGCTGAATCTTAACTATGAAATCCGTTTTGAAGTTGGTCGTGTTATTCCTCAATTGCTAAAGGAAATTAATGCCCATGACTACGATATGATAGTGATGAGTAATAAACGATCTAAAAGAGATATCAAGCATGTTCTTGGCCATGTGACACACAAAATTGCAAAAAGAGTCAACGCACCTGTGATGATCGTCAAATAAGTAAAAGAGAGGATAGTAAATATGTATAAAAAAATATTAGTACCTTTTGACTTTGGAAACTCTTTTGTTAATGTTCCTGAGCAACTTCAAAAATTGTCTGGTTCGAGTAAAGAAGCTAAGATTACAGTGTTTAACGTAATTGCAGAAAATGAGATGGCTGATAATGTAAAGTTTCACGGGAAACATTTTGATGAAATTGCTAAGGAGAAAGAAGCAGACATTCAATATTTCAAGGATGAGCTGGATAAGTATGATTTAAATTACGAAATTAAATTTTCAACAGGTAGAGTACTCCAAGAACTAAAGAAAGAAATTGAGAATGGAGATTACGAAATCGTTGTAATGAGCAACAAGAGATCAAGAATGCAAATTAAACATGTACTTGGTCATGTGACGCATAAGGTAGCGAAACGCGCGAATATTCCGGTCATTATTGTTAAATAATAGAATGTGAAAATATGCCGGGAAACCGGTATATTTTATTTAATTCAAAAAGTAGAGAGCTGGTTAACTATGACAAATTCTAAAAATGTAATATTAATCGGAGCAGGCATTATGAGTGCGACCCTAGGAACGTTTTTAAAAAATCTAGAAGGTGAGTGGAATTTAAAAATGTTCGAGCGACAAAATGCACCTGCTTTAGAAAGTTCTAATGAGCTTAATAATGCAGGTACAGGGCATGCTGCCTTATGCGAATTAAATTATACAGTAGAACAAAAAGATGGCAGCATTGACGTTGAAAAGGCAAAAGAAATTAACGAGCAATTTGAAATTTCTAAGCAGTTTTGGTCTTATCTCGTAAAAAATAAGGCGCTGGATGAACCTGAGTCTTTCATTCGTCCACTCCCACATATCAGCTTTGTACAGGGAAAAGAGAACGTTAATTTTCTAAAAAATAGATATGAAGCTTTAAAATCACTACCGATGTTTGAGGGATTGACCTATACGGAGAGCCATGAGGAAATCGGCCAATGGATTCCACTGATGATTAACGGCCGTGACAAGGCTGAAAGTATAGCGGCAAGTAAAGTGGATTATGGTACAGATGTGAATTTTGGTGAATTAACAAGGAAGCTTGTAACGAATCTACAAGCGCAGCCAAATACAGCGGTTAGCTTCAATCATGAAGTTGATGGTTTTCGTCGTTTAGATAATGGGAAATGGGAAGTCAAAGTGACGAATTTAGAAACTGGAGCGACGGAGTTTCATTCTGCTGATTACATCTTCATTGGTGCAGGTGGGCATGCGATACCGCTTCTACAAAAGACGGGCATCCCTGAAAGCCGCAATATTGGAGGTTTCCCAATTAGTGGTGCATTTTTAGTGTGTAATAATCCTGATATTGTGAGTCAACATGGTGCCAAAGTGTACGGTAAGGAGCCAAAAGGTAAGCCGCCAATGACGGTACCTCACCTGGATAGACGTTATATTGATGGTAAAGAAAGCTTGTTATTTGGACCATTTGCAGCAATCGGTCCTAAGCTTTTAAAATATGGCTCTAACACGGATTTATTTAAATCAGTCAATCGCTTTAACTTGCTGACTATGATGTCGGCAGGATTGAAGAATATTCCACTTGTACAGTACTCAATCGAACAAGTACTCATGAAGAAAGAGAATAGAATGGAAGAATTGAGACGTTTCGTACCTGATGCGAGGGATGAGGACTGGGATCTGCATATCGCAGGTAAACGGGTCCAAGTCATTAAAGATACGAATGAATATGGACGTGGTTATATACAATTTGGTACTGAAGTTGTAAACTCACAAGATCACAGCGTGATTGCCCTACTTGGAGAATCTCCAGGCGCTTCCGTATCGGTACATGTTGCCTTAGATATTATCGACAAAAATTTCCCGGCTTATAAAGAAAAATGGTTAGATAAATTATCAGAAATGATACCATCTTATGGTCAGTCTCTAATCAGTGATTCAACCTTGTTAAAAGAAATTAGAAATAATAATAATAAAATACTCAAACTAAATTAAGAACTGATGGAGGATTCCTCCATCAGTTTTTTTCTTCGCATATGATATTTAGTAAGTCTTCTAAAGCGGATTTTTCTGAACCTGACAAGTGAGCGAATGCTTCACTTATATCTTTTGTATATACTGGGTGAATTTCGTTGAATACTGATTTACCCTCGTCGGTCAAAATCGCCTTACAAAAGCGCTTATTATCAGCCTGTATTTCTCTACGAACTAAACCTTTTTTCTCTAATTTATTTACAATATACGTAATGCTACCACTGGGTATCATCAATTTTTCACTTAAGGTTTGTATGTAATGTGGCCCATGCTCAAATAGGCATTCTATTACGAGTAAATTTTCAAATGTGAGTCCTTGATTCTTAATATGAGTTCTTGCTTTATCATTTAGAATTTTTGAAGCAGTCATCAATGACTTATATAAATGTAAATCTCTCTCTTGAACTGACATAAGACATCCTCCTCTTTTTAAATAGATAAAGCCCTCATCTCGTAAGAGATGAAGGCGGCTTAAAATTCTATGAGTGGCCGTTTAAAAGGTTTTTAACTTTTTCAACATTTAATTTAGCAGGTGTTACATCTATACCGTCTTCATTTTGAATCGTTATTGAAGTGATATTAGAAGAAACCTGACCACGAATTTCTTTAAGATACTCTTGTCTTAATTCAGCACGTTCTTCAATTTCTGCCTCTGTTAAACCTACTGTACGGTTCTTTTGAGCAAGCTCATTAATGCGTGTCAAACTAGAAATCATGCGTATTTCTCCTTCCTTCTTTTAATATCCTATTACTAGGCTATATAAATCCTAACATTAGGATGTTATATTGTCAATACTGAACATAATTAGATAGTATTTTCTGACTATTCAATATATAATTTATATATTCAACTAAAAGGGGGTTACATATAATGCAAAATTTCAAATGGTTTTTGGTAATACTTGTTGTCATATTACTTGGAGCTTGTACCAATGATAGTGAGGTCGATGTTGAGGGAGAAGAAAGTTCTACTTCAGAAAAGACAGGGGATGTGGTTGTAGGATTTGACCAAGACTTGTCGACGATTGATCCTCATGGTACGAATGATGTCATTGGAATCCAAGTAAGGCGTCACCTCTTTCAGACCTTAGTTGCAAGAAATCCTGATATGAGTCATAAAGCAGGTCTTGCTAGTGAATGGTCACAGGTGGATGAAACGACATGGAATTTTAAATTAGTAGAAGACGTGACATTTCACAATGGATCAGCGTTTACTGCAGAAGATGTTAAAGCATCTTTAGAGCGTGTTGTTGACCCGAGTGTCGGTACGCCGACGCAATTCTTGTTTGAAATGATTGAAGAGATTGAAATTGTTAACGATCATGAACTTAATATTATTACGAGATATCCATTTGCTCCACTGCCTGATAACTTAGCACATACTGCTGGTAGTATTATGAGTAAAGAAAGTATCGATGCCGATTATGAACAAGCTTTAGAACAGGCAGGCTCAGATGTAAACTTGGATGAATATTATGAGCTAAGAGATGAAGGTGGAGATGACTTTACGGCCCTATCTGATGAAATATCAGCCTTTACAAGCGAGCATATTTCAGCAAATCCAGATGGTACGAACTATGTGAAATTTAAAGCTAGGGCACCTGGACAAAACATAGAACTCGAACGCTTTGATGACTTTGCCGGTGATAGTTTAATTGATAACCTCACCTTCGTTATTATCCCAGAATCTGGTTCGATGATGGCTGAGTTAGAGTCAGGTGGCATTAATATCACAACACCTGTTGATATGGCCATGTTTGATCGTATTAACAATAGTGCGAACACTGAATTAGTTGAATCTGATTCACTTAGAACAAATTACCTAGGGTTTAACACAGAAAGTGAGCCATTTAATGATGTAAAAGTGAGACAAGCAATATCCAGTGCCATCGACAGAGAAGCAATTAAAAGTGGTATATACGATGGTAAGGCAGAAATACCAAATAGTTTAGTGTCGAAAAGTGCATTTGGGAATTCAGAAGCGTTACCTGAATTAAGCCAAGATATGGACTTAGCCAAACAGGCTCTAAGTGAATCAGCTTACCCTGAGGGTTTTAATGCTACAATTTGGGTTAATGATAGTCAGGACCTCGTGGATACAGCAGTGTATATTCAAGAGCAGCTTAGAGAATTAAACATCAATATTGAAGTTGAGCAATATGAGATGGCTACATTTTTAGAACGATTAGGTAATGGTCAGCACGATATGTTTTTACTAAGTTTTACAGCATCGACAGGTGACGCAGACTATCTTTTATCCTCATTGACCTTGGGTAGTAATGAAGGATTTGGAGGAAACCGTGCATTTTACAAGAATGATGAAGTGGATGCTGGTTTAGAAGCAGCAAGAAGTGCGACAGATGATGAAACGCGTGTGACAGAGTATGAAAATCTTCATAGTATTTTAATGGAAGAATTACCTTATGTACCGCTTGTACACCCTAATATGACGCTCGCTTATAACACAGATCAATTGGAAGGTGTAGAACTTGATGCAGCAGGATATATTCGTTTAGAAAATGCAACATTTAAATAAGGAAAAGGGTGAGATTTTAAAATCTCACCCTCTTTTATTGCTTTATATAACGCTTTAAATGTTTAGCCGTTACAGATTCTTCGACATTAAGAAGGTCTTTAGGTCGGCCGCTAAATAAGATTTTTCCGCCTTCTATACCGGCACCTGGGCCCATATCGACAATCCAGTCGGCATGGGTCATCATCGTTAGGTTGTGCTCTATGATCAGCACTGTATTTCCTCTATCGATGAGTTGATTAAAGCAATTTAAGAGTGTTGGAATATCTTCTTCATGTAAACCTGTTGTAGGCTCATCAAAGATATAAGTTTCCTCAGTATTATCTGCATCAAGATATTTAGAAAGTTTCACTCTTTGAATTTCTCCACCGGATAAAGTATCTAAGGATTGTCCGAGTGTCATATACTGTAGACCGGTAGCTTGTAAACGACTTAAAAGGTTTATAACGATAGCGTTATTTTTAAAAATGTTGAGCGCTTCTTCTACAGTTAATGCCAGAATATCTGCTATAGAATAGCCTTTCACCTTAGCTTCAAGCACTTCTTTTTTATAACGGGTACCGTTACAAATCTCACATACTTGAGAGAAATCTGGCATAAAGGCAAGTTCAGTTTTAATTATGCCTTTCCCCTTACAATTTGGACATGCGCCTTTGGAATTATAAGAAAACATGCTCTTAGAAAGGCCAGTTTCCTTGGCGAATATTGTACGTACTTCATCAAATATATCCATGTAAGTTAATAAGTTTGAGCGATTTGATGCGTGCACAGCTTGCTGGTCGATAATGATAGCATCTGAATGTTTGAACCCTTCTCTAAGTAAGGTGCTTTTACCCGAACCAGCAACACCTGTAAAAATTGTCAGAGCATTTTTAGGTAGCGATACGCTGACGTTATTTAGGTTGTTCTTGCTTATATGTTTCAAATCGATAAATCCCATACCACTATTGTAATCATCTTTTAAATTATGCTTGTGCGTTAGTGCACTAGCAGTTGGGGTATTTGCAGTTAAAATATCTTGATATTTCCCTGTAAATATTATTTCGCCACCGTGTTGACCAGCACCTGGCCCCATATCGATGATTTGATCTGCGATTTTGATTACGTCAGGATCATGTTCTACAACGAGAACAGTATTGCCCTTATCTCTAATATCTAACATGATGTCATTAATCTTTTGTATATCTTCAGGGTGAAGCCCTACACTCGGCTCATCAATTATATAAACGAGATCAGTTAATGGACTATTCAAATGGCGAATCAATTTAATACGCTGTGATTCACCGCCGGATAAAGTCGGTGTTTCCCGGTCTAAAGTTAAATAGTTGAGTCCTACATGTTTCAGTGCTTCAAGTTGTTTGATTAGAGGTTCAATGATGACTTGTTCTTTCTCACTTTTTAGCTCTCTTAAAAAAGGCACAGTATCTTCAATTGGTAAGGCTGTAAAGTCAGCAATATCAAGGCCATTTATTTTTGAACTTAATACTTCTTCATTTAGCCTCTTGCCGTGACAATCTGGGCACTCACGACTTGTGACAACTCTTTCAACATCTTCTAAAAAACGGTTTTTCTCAAAATTATCATTGAGTAAGAATGAACGTCTAAAACGGTGAATCAACCCTTCAAATTCTGCTGTTCTTGGCCAATTATCTGGGGGATTTTTGAGTTTTTCCGGCTTGGTATATAAAAATGTATTCATTTCATCTTCTGTATAGTCTTTAAGTTTTTTGTCGTTATCAAATAGACCACTATACAAGTAACGCTTTCCTCTCCAGCTATCTGGACGGAAAGAAGGAAATTTAATTGCATCTTCATTTAGCGATTTATTGTAATCTAGAAGCTCGTTTAAATCAATGTCTTCGACATAACCTAGACCTTGGCATCGTTGACACATACCTGCGGGATTATTAAAGGAGTACACATTGGAGTATCCAACAAAAGGTTGACCAACTCTTGACCAAAGTAATCTAACTGATGAGTATATATCTGAAATGGTACCGACTGTTGACCTTGAATTTCCACCTAGTCTTTTTTGATTGATTACCATAGCGACTGGAAGATTATCAATTTGATCTACATCTGGTTTTTCATATTTAGTCAATTGATTTTGAATATATGCTGAGTAAGTTTCGTTCAACAGACGTTCTGATTCTGCGGCAAGTGTGCTAAAAACAAGTGATGATTTACCAGAACCTGACCGACCTGTGAAAACAGTTAATTTATGTTTTGGAATATCGACGCTAACATTTTTTAGATTATTTTGTTGTGCACCGATTATACGTATTGAAGACAAAGCAATCACCTCATCTACTGTTTACCCGAAATTGTATATTTGATACAAAAAGTGACATAAATTTGACTAAATGTTAAAGAAAATGTGTATTATGTTTTCATTTGGGGAAACTTGTAAATTGAAGATAAGAATACTAAGGAGATGAGCATATGGGTAAGAAAGGATTTACTATACTTGGTGTCTCTGTCGGCGCCCTCATTGTTCTGGCAATCGGTGGATACTTTGTTTACCAAAATGTTGTGAATACACCTAAGAACACCTACCTTATGTCGGAGTTGGATAGCACTGAGAATATGACTGAAATGTTCGAGGAAAGATTTGAAGATGAATTAGAATGGTACGAAAATTCTATGGATAATCCAACAGAATCGAGCATGACGCTTACAGCTGAGACTAATGATCCTAACTTAGAAGAAAGTGGTATCTCAGAAATGATTAATAATGCTGAGATTAACATAACTGGGAGTCAAGATATTAACGAAGAACTCGCAACATTTGGTTTAGATGCAAATGTTGGTGCGTTTACCATTGAAGATGTTGCTGGTTATGTTACTGGAGAAAAAATGGGTCTTACGCTACCATTTATTGAAGATTACTTAGTTTTACATGAAGAAGATACAGGGACTTTTCTAAATCAAATGGATCCTGAAACGTTCCCTAATGAAGAAAATATTGATTTCTCTACCTTCTTCCAAACCAATGCATTAACAGAAGAGGAACGTGAGTATTTTGTTGACGAATATTCAAGTTTCCTACAAGAAAATTTACCAGACGAAGCCTTTGAAGAAGAAAGTGAAGAGATAACAGTCGGTGAGACAACAGTTAATGCAGATAAGCTGACGATGACTTTATCAGAAGAAGAAATGCACACATTCTTAAGAGAACTTTTAACAAAGATGTCTGAAGATGAGAGACTGATTGAATTAATCGAAGCTCAGATGACTCAAGCGAATATGAGTATGCCAGCAGGTGAAGAGATTGAAACAGACCCAAGTCAGCAACTAAAAGATGCTGCTGAAAATGTTGAGGATATCGGGTTCCCAAATGGTATGACATCAGTTATTTGGACTGATGATGAAGATAATATTGTACAACGTGATCTAGATGTATCCGTAACGATAGATGAGCAAACGGAAGATATTGAATTGGACTCAACACATGAAGTGCGTGAAGATGGAAATCTAATCAATGTTTCACTGGGTACTGCTGAAGATAAAGTTAACTTTACTTTTGATTTAAACGAAGTAGATTCAGGCTATGAGGATGTAATGACGTTAAATGTTGAGGATGAAGACATTTTAGTCCTTAACTCAACGAAAACTGAAGAAGAAGATAATGAGATTTGGAATCTTGAGGCAACAGTAAATAACTTTAGCCCTGATCAAAGTACGCCATTTAATATCTACATGGAGTCATCAACAAACTATGGAGATGATCAGGCATCAGGTGATATCCAACTATATGCAGACGACGGTACGAATATTACCAGAGACACTGCAGTTCTAAACATTGCACATGAAAGTCAGTCTGTTAATGAGGTCGAGATTCCTTCATCAGAAAATGAAACAGATATTGGTAAGATGAACCAAGAAGAGCTTGAAACATACTTTACTGAAGAAGTGGAACCTAAACTAGAATCATGGCTTAGCGAAAACTTCGGTACAGGTGCTAGTGTTCAATAATTTAAATAATAGGAAGGGTGCGATAGCAATGAAAAAAATGAGACATATCCTCGTATTCATTGCTAACGACCTTCATAGATTTAAGAGGAAGTGGCTATCACTTCCTCTTATTTTACTTGCTCCAATTCTATTTACGGCTCTACTAATCTGGATATTAGGTAATGTTTTATCAGTAGAAGACGAACAAGATATCAACATTGGTTTAGTGAATATGGATGAAAATGAAACGACTGACATGCTCGTCAATACTTTAGCAGATACAGCTGATTTTACAGACGGTATAGAGATGGAGCGATTAGATATAGATGAGGCGAATGCTTTAATTGATAATAACGAGCTGTCTGCATTTATTGTGTTTCCAGAAAATTTTGCAGAAAATATGATGGAGGGGCAAACAAGTCAGCTAGAAGTGACTGGGAATCCAGATCGTAAACTTGAAAGTTATATGATTAGAAGTGTAGTGGACACCCTCATTCGACATCTTAGAAATTCCCAATCCAATGTACTTACAGTGAATCACTATGCAAAATCATTTGATATGTCAGATGAACAAAGAGAGGATTTGATCTTTCAAGAATTTGTGAGCCAGTTTGTGCAGGTTATTTCTTCAGACACCTTAGTTGATGAAGAAGAAGTATCACAGAACTTTAGTTTAGGTATATCTTACTTCTTATTAAATGGCATGTTTATTTTATTAACTATTTGGCTGTATTTACTGTACCTGATGTTAATGAAAGATAAAAACCCAGGACTCAGTGAAAGAATGAAACTACTAGGTGTAGGACATCTGGCACAAGGAATCTCAAGAATAACTGCTCTGATGCTAATTATGATCCTACCTTCTGTACTTATTTTGATGACGGCTCTTTATTTAATCGGAAATGCATTAGTCATAGAAAATTTAATGAGAATTGGCATTCTAATTTTCATACATCTATTAATAACGGTTATCTTGCTCCTTATTATCGATTGGTTGTCTAAGAGCTATAAACTAACGATGATATTACAATTAATGATGCTTTCACTCATTATTGTTTTTTCAGGAGCGATTATACCCAGCATTTACTTCCCTTTATATTTCGACTGGATCTTTGACGTAACTTATTCATATCAGGCACTGAATTGGCTTCAGGAAATTGTATTAAATGAACGATTTACGATGGAAATTAATATTATGTTATTCAGCTTGTGTACACTATTGGTGATGATGCTTATCATTGGTTTATTAAAGGAGCGTAGAGTCTCATGATGGATATGATTAAATCGAGATGGATCCTCTTGAAACGGCACCGCTTGAAGCTCATTTTTTGGTTGTTTATACCGTTATTTGTAACGGTAGGTGCAGTCTACGTGACTTCTAATGTATCAGAAGATTTTAGAGTGCCAGTAGCTGTAGTTGATGAAGCTGACGTTGAAGAAACTGATAGGATAATCAAAGGGTTAGAAGAGAGTAATTATATTAGAATAGACCATTTTGAAAGCAGTGAAAAAGATGATGCTTTAAGAGTTTTAGAACAGTATCAATATGACAGTGTCTTGGTGTTTGGTGAAGATTTTGAGGATAAAATTTTGTCAGGTGAGCGGCGTAATATGGTTGAAACATACTATACAGATCGTTCTTTTGCATACAGTACGGTTAAGGAGTTACTTGCCTCGTTAATACAAGAATCCTTAAATAGTCAAAGAATCACTGAGCAAATACAAGACCTAGAAATGGAATTGTTTAATGAAACCACAATAGAATCAGAAACTATACTTGAAACAAAAAATCAAATTGATATGGACTCTAACCTAGTCAGCCAAAACTTCACTTTTAAGGGTAAGGAGACCATGGAACAAAATGATAGCACAATCGATCCTTGGTTAATCTGGGCATATGTATCTCTTTTAACAACGGTATTCATTTTTGAATTTGTTACACGTGAAACAAGGAGCGAGACAAAACAACGTTTTTTATATCTAAACTATTCGTTTAAGGCATTTATGATTACCTCATTTTTAGCTATGCTGATAGTAATGTACATGATTGATCTAGTCACATTACTTATTATTAAGGCAATGTTTGATCAGAGTGTTAGTATAGTTAGCCTACTCATCTACAGAGCTATAGTGAATATTATTGTATTTATTGTTGCATTCTACTCTAGAAGTAAATTATCACTATATAGAAATGGGCTAGGTTTGATTGGTGTCTTATTAGGACTTCATATCATTATGCCATTCTTAAATGGAATATCGAACTTTCACCCTGTTATCGCACTAGTTGAGAATAATAACAACTTCGTGATGCTGTTTGTAACCATCTTAGTATTAACTGTTTGTTTAGGGAGGAATCGCAATGCTAGAAGTTAAGTCTTTGTCTAAAAGCTATGGTAAGAAAAAGGTGCTCGAGAACTTTAATCTTTCTGCATCTAAGGGAGAAGTCATTGGGCTCGTCGGCGAAAATGGAGCAGGCAAGTCCACCTTGTTAAAAATACTTGCGACACTGCTAAAAGAAGATAGCGGGCAAGTGCTT
Source organism: Jeotgalicoccus huakuii (assembly GCF_036665975.1). Taxonomy (NCBI): domain Bacteria; kingdom Bacillati; phylum Bacillota; class Bacilli; order Caryophanales; family Staphylococcaceae; genus Jeotgalicoccus; species Jeotgalicoccus huakuii. Next base: position 31,884 of record NZ_JAVIYN010000007.1, read on the forward strand.
TTGAATGACCGAGATTATAAAAAGCACTACCGGTCACTCAGGCAGTACATTGCATATGTTCCACAAGAACTCGCACTATGGGAAGACCTAACGGTTATGGAGAATATGAAGTTCTTTGAAAACCTATCCAAGACAAGGCGGTCAAAAGAGGAATTAAAATCTATACTTGAAGCAGTTCAGCTTAAGCAAGATGATAAAAGAGTCAATCAGTTATCTGGTGGAATGAAAAGAAAATTAAACCTAGCTGTTAGCATAATTAATGAACCGAAACTATTACTATTGGATGAGCCAACAGCAGGTATTGATTTGAAATCTCGTATAGAGATTGGAGGTTTCTTAAAGAAATTAGCACAAGAGCAAGAGGTGCTTATAATATATACCTCTCATGACATGAATGAAATTGAACAAATATGTGATAGGGTCGTTATAATTGGTCAGGATGATTTTTACAGAAACCTGTTACATCAATACATCTAGATGCGTTATTTTATAACGCATAGTGTTACAAATAGGTTATTTACTAATCAAGGTCTGTAGGATGCTTATTACACCATCCTGTGAAATATCTTCTATGAGTTTTTCTAATTCAATTTGGTCTAAGGTTGACCCTCTTTCTACCCAAAGTTGGAATACACCAATGATGGCTGACATGTGATACTCAATAATAAATTGAATTTTTTCTGGTTCGTTAATATCCGAACCGTTTAGGTATTCCATTAGTATTTCACGTGTGCGTATTTTTAATTCATGAACAAAGGAGGGATCACCTTCAGGTCCAAGTAAAACGATTATCTTCTCTTGGTTCTCCATGAAATAATCATTGGAATGGCTGAGCGTATCAAAGATTAAGTCTTCCTTCTTCTCTATTCTTTGAATCGGGTAAATAATCATGTCCTTACTCGGCATAATAGACTCTTTAATCTCTTTAAGTACTTCATATGTATCTTTGAAGTATGCGTAAAATGTTCCACGATTATAGCCTGCACGATTTGTTATTTCTTTGACAGTGATTTTTTCGATGGGTTTATCTTTATAAAGTTCCCAGAATGCTTCAATTAAATTTTCTCTTGTAAGTGATTTTTGTAACAATATAGACACACCTTTTCTTTTCCGACACTGCGGATCATACTGTTGATTGATATAGACATGTTTTTTAGTTTAATATATAGAATTGTACAACACGTTGTTGGATACATACAAATACAATAAAAATAATGAGGGGCGAAAAATAATTGAAGCTATCTGATTTTTCTATAAGACGACCTAAATTTACAATCGTCGTTATGATAATACTTATGCTCTTAGGTGCAGTCTCATTAACAAGACTCCCTTTGCAGCTAATGCCACCGATTGAACCTCCTATTGCCGCGGTAGCAACAACTTACCAAGGTGCTGGGCCTGAGGAAGTGATGGAAGACGTTACAGTACCGTTAGAATCTGAATTGTCGTCTATAAATGGTTTAAGTAATATTTCTTCTCAGTCACAGGAAAACTCTTCAGTTGTTATTATGGAATTTGACTATGATATGCAGATTGAAGATGTAGAAAGTGATATTAGAAGGGCGATTGATGCAGTTGAATTACCTGAACAAGCAGAATCACCGTCCTTTTTAGAATTTGATATCTCTATGTTGCCTAGTATTCAACTGGCAGTCACTTCTGAAGGAGAAAGTGTTGTTGATTACCAAGATCAAGTGGAAGACTTAATTACAGAGCTTGAAAATATCGAAGGGGTCGCATCAATCACTGAGAATGGTGCAGTGACTCAAGAGATTCAAGTGAACTTAGATATCGACGCACTTGAAGAAGTCAACATGAGCCAGAGTGATGTGGCAGGATTAATCGAAGCAAATAACATATCGATACCAAATGCTACGATTGTCGATGAAGAAGAACGTACATCTATAACGACGCGTACGGTTAGTAATATTGACAGTGTTGAAGCCTTACGCGAATTAGTTATTACGGACATACCTGATGGCGGGACACTCACTCTAGATGATATCGCAGATGTATCTGTTGAAGCACAGGACTCAAACTCCATCACAAGATTGAATCAAGGTGAGGCCTTATCTATAGACGTGATGCTCGCTTCAGATGCGAATGCGTCGCAAGTTAATAAAGAGTTTAATAAAGTTCTTGAAGAAAAACTTTCTGAAGATGAATTTAGTAACCTAACAGTTGAATCACTTTATGATGAAGGTGAGTATATTGATCTTGCAATAAATAGTGTCTATACGTCACTTATTTCCGGTGCAATACTTGCTATGGTTGTACTCTTCGCTTTTCTTAGAAATTTAAAAGCACCGCTGATTATTGGTTTAGCAATACCATTCTCAGTCATAACAACTTTTGCGCTATTATTCTTTACAGATATAAGTATAAACTTAATGACACTAGGTGGTTTGGCACTCGGTATTGGTATGCTAGTGGATAATGCTGTAGTTGTTATTGAAAATATATATAGGCATCTATCTATGGGCAAAAACTCCAAACAAGCTGCAAGTGATGGTACAAAAGAAGTTGCATCTGCTATTATTGCATCAACTTTAACAACAGCGGCTGTGTTCTTGCCGGTTGTGTTTGTTAGTGGTTTAGTTGGACAACTATTTACACCACTTGCGATTACAGTAGTGTTTAGTTTATTTGCATCGTTGTTTGTCGCCTTAACTGTTGTTCCCATGATTGCAAGCCGTATTTTAAGCGCACCTAAACAGAACATGGAAAAAGTCAGACAGGAAAGACCATATATGAAGTGGTTGACGCTTGCGACGCGTTGGACCTTAAAACATCGTCTCTTAGTTCTTTTCATCACGACTATACTAATGGCATTAGGTTTACTAGCTATCTTTAACCAAGGTATGACTTTGATGCCTGAAAGTGATGAAGGTGCCATTACGATTGAAATTGAAAAAGAACAAGGTACTATTTATGAAGACACTCTAGAAACAGTGCAAGAAATTGAGAATTACTTAGAAGATTATTCTGAAATTGATATGTACCTTAGTAACGTTGGCTCTTCTCAACCAATGATGTCGATGACTGAAGAGACAAACAAGGCTAGTGTTACGGCAACGCTTGTTAGTCAAAATGAGCGTAATGTGACGACAAATGAATTCATAGAAGATATTGAAAGCGATGTGGAATCCCTAGATGAATCAGCTGATATCAATGTGATTCCTATGTCTCAATCAGGTATGTCATCAGAACCGAATACCTTGATGTTGAATGTATCTGATGATGATTCAGAAAGATTGAAGAAATCAGAAACAGCAATAATTAGTGCTTTAGAAGAAGATGATCAGATTGACAGTGTGACATCTAGTCGTGAAGATCTGGTTTCCGAGATGCAGATCAATGTTAACCGTGAAGCGGCTAGAGAGAATGGTTTACAGCCAGCTCAAATTGGTCAAGCACTTTATGAAGCTTCCAATGGTATAGAATCTTCTACAGTAGAAGGTGAAAATGATTTCTTAACGATAAATGTGAAGTACCCAGATAGTTATTTAGAAAGTGTAAATAACTTTAGAAATCTAGAAATTGCTAATGCTGAAGGTGAATATGTTCAGGTTAGTGAGGTTGCAGAGTTAGTTGAAACTGAAACTCTACCGTTAATTAATAGAGATAGTCAGGAAGAAACTAGCGAACTCACAGTAAACTACGATTCTTCTATGTCATTAAATGAAGCGGGTACCTATGTCCAAAATATAGTAGATGATGCAGACTTTAGTGATGATACACACTATTCAGTGGGTGGAGATTTAGAAATGCTTGGAGATGCCATTCCACAAATCCTTCTTGCAATTGTCCTAGGGATTGTCTTTATCTACTTAGTTATGGCAGCTCAGTTTGAGTCATTCAGACATCCATTCATTGTTATTATTGCAATGCCATTGACTATCATTGGTATTGCGCTCGGACTGATTGTAACGAATAGTCCACTCAGTATTGTATCCTTTGTCGGTATTATCATGTTGCTGGGTATTGTGGTCAATAACTCCATATTGCTGGTGGATTATACTAATCAGCAGAAAGAAAAAGGAATTCCAACAATTGATGCACTTGAACTCAGTGTGCAACATCGTTTCCGTCCAATACTAATCACAGCCCTAACGACAGCACTAGGTATGTTACCACTTGCTATAGGTATTGGCGAAGGCGGAGAAATGATTGCACCGATGGGTATAGTTGTAATCGGAGGTCTTGTAAGTAGTACCTTCTTCACACTATTTGTCATTCCTATTTTCTATAGTTATATCGACAAAGAAACGCGTAATATGAATAAGAAATATATGACACCAGATGGTGAAGTGATTACTCAAAAAGAAGTCGATGAGATGAAACGTCAAGAAGAACAAGGCGATATGAACATCGAAGAGACTGAAGAAGAAAAAGAAGACTATATCGATGAAATGCAAAAATTAATCGATAAGATGCGTGAAGACAACAATAATAAATAAGTTTCATAAATAGGCTATCCAAGGGGATAGCCTAATTTTTATGAATAAGTCTAAAAAATGGTGTTTATTGTTCAATTATGATTTGATGAAACAAAGCGCAAGATTTGTTCGTAATAAAGGGGGAGGACCATGACTTTAGATATTACCTGTGAGAAAAGAATTTACACGAATGACGTCACATCACACTTTCACGAACATGGACAGCTATTATTTCCTTTGTATGGCTCAATGGATTTAAAGACGATTGAGCAACAGGTGAAACTAACACCAGACTATGTTTACTATTTAGCTCCAAAAAGTAAACATACCTTTCACTCAACTGATCAGAATGAGTTTTTAGTCCTGGATATTCCAAATAATATGTTACCAGGTGAAACGAGAGATATGTATGTTGAGATGAATACGCAGTGGGCATCAGTAAAACAATTATTAATGAACGAAACAGCAAATAATGCGATTGCAAATTTAACCAATTATGTAGTGGATAAGTTAGATACAACTACACCAAAATCTATTGATTACATTCATAAAAATTATAAAGATAGGGTCAGTATTGAAAGGTTGGCTGCTGAGGAAAATTATCATCCTGCATACTATTCGAAGTGGTTTAAAAAACAAACGGGGAAAAGTGTAAAAGCGTATTTAGATGAATTGCGCTTATTAGAGGCTAAAAGACTCTTACAATTCTCATCTTGGACTATCACACGAATTGCGGGAGAAATTGGCTATGATAATGTGTCGTCGTTCACACGCTGGTTCGTAAAGGCACAAGGCATGTCACCTCATGCTTTTAAAGAGCTTAAGAAAAGATAAATCATATGTTTAAAACTGTAAGGAAGGTTTCTATGTAACGAGATATGATACTCGTAATAGAAATTTTATGAGGTGATTAATATGATTAAAATTTTGAGCCCACTGCTCATATTATTCGCAGCGATTCTTTGGGGTACGGCTGGGACTGCACAGGCCTTAGCACCTAGTGAGGTACATCCCATTTCGATCGGTGCAGTCAGACTATTTATAGGTGGAGGATTCTTGTTAATGTTAGTCTTAGCCACTCGAAGACTAAGACTTAATGAAATTCCATATAAAATAGTCATTGGTGCAGCTTTATGTATGGCACTATTTCAGCCATTCTTTTTTTCAGCTGTATCTTTAACAGGTGTTGCGATTGGGACAGTCGTAGCCATAGGTAGTTCTCCGGTTCTCGCAGGTTTAATTGAGATGATAATTTTAAGAAAGAAGCCAAGCAAAACATGGTGGATTTCCACCCTACTATCAGTCGTTGGAGTGATTCTTCTATTCTCGAATCAAGGTACGACCCAAGTAGATCCTAGAGGGATTTTACTCGCACTTGGTGCAGGATTGAGCTTTGCAAGCTATACAATAATAAATAAGAAAGTCGTTTCTAGTATTCCAGCCCTACCTGCTGTGGCAGTAGTATTTACGATTAGTGGATTGATGTTATCGCCATTTTTATTTATCTTCCATGCGACTTGGGTTTTCACATCTGATGGATTAATCACTGGTTTGTACTTAGGCGTCATTGTAACAGGTATCGCTTATTTCATGTTTGCTAGAGGGTTAGCTAATGTTGATTCATCAACTGCTGTAACCTTATCCCTAGCAGAACCTCTGACTGCAACAATGTTAGGTGTGTTTATGTTGGGTGAAGCGATGTCACCTTTATCTTGGTTTGGTCTTATCCTTGTTCTTCTAGGTATTGGAGTATTAATATCATCCACTGTAAAGAAATCTAAGCGTTTTGAAGCGGAATATTCAAATGTATAAACGAATGACACAAAAAAGGATCTCACTCGTGAGATCCTTTTTGAATATTAATATGAGCTGCTGTAGCCAATTACAGTTTGGACGACATAATCATCTTCTACGTTAAAGGCAATCACACTCTTTTCATCTTCGTCTTCTTGATCACCAAGTTTAAATACATAGGTGTCGTATGGTTTATTTTTATGTTCAATAAGTTCGTAGTCATCACCGTATGAATCGATGATATCATCGATTTCTAATTGCTCATCTTGTATAGGGAAAACAACCTTAGTTACACTATCCCCACGTACAGTAAACTTCTGATCATTTTCTTCTACAAACTCAGATTGTTCATCTTTAACTTTCTCATAATCTGCTTTAGAAGCTTCAATTTCATGACCATTAAAAGCAAGTGTACCATCTTCCTCTAATGTCTTAGTAAAGGCATCATTTAAAAGGAATTGCCCATCACCAAAGCCAGTATCACCTTGGTATTTATAATTGGTATTACTGTTTTCTTTTTCAGCGGCTTGTATTGTGTTATTGGTGTTAATCTCATTATCGATTTGTAAGCCTGTGACAACTGTAGCTGCAATTCCAGCAGAAGCAAGAACTTTAACTAGTTTATGAATGTTCATGTCTTCATCTCCTAAAAATAGATTCCGAACTTTGAGTCTGACATATTTATTCTATAACTGCAAATGACAAGGGGTAAAATTAAAAATAATGCTATGCATTATATTATAACATATAGCGTTATAATTGCGATGTATTTAGTATGTAAAAGTATTTAGACACTGTATTTTGAAAATGTAAAAGACGATTGGTGTTAATATTGTTATAAGATAATTACTTTGAAATTAGGAGAAAACTAAATGGAACTTAATAAGCAGATTAAGAAATTTAGAGATCGAGATGGTTACTCTCAAGAAGACTTAGCTGAAAAACTTTTTGTTTCACGTCAAACAATCTCGAACTGGGAGAATAATCGAAGTTACCCAGATGTGCATAATTTAATGATGCTTAGTATCTTGTTTGATGTTTCAGTTGATGAATTAATTAAAGGAGATATTCAGTATTTACGAGATAAAACTGAGCAAAAGAAATGGACAATTTGGTCTAATATCATGTTAATTTCGGCAATCGTTTCTGCCTTCTTATTTGTTCCTGCAATGCTTTTGGACAATCGTGTGTTATTAATCACGTCTATTGTATTGTATATACTTGCGATTGGTGCTTCTATACCCATTGAGATTCTAAAACGTAAAGAAGGTATATATACCTACCGTCAGTTAATTGATTTTTACGATGGTAAGGACATTAAAAAGAAGAAACGTTTCAGTGATATTGTCCTCACCTACCTTACCTTTCCTATTCTACTTATTATTGTGATATTGATTAGCTTTCTCATGTTTTCCTCCTAATTCTAAAAAAGGAATGATTCATGATGAATTTCTTTTCAAGTAATCTAATTGTAATTTTAATCATTTATCTTGTGCTACCATTGGCTGACCTCTTTTTTGACTTAAATGGCATATTGATCGCTTTACTTATTACTGTTTGGATGGCTACTGTTATTTTTCATGAACTTGGCCATTGTTTTATTGCTAAATGTAGACGTATGAGAATTGCATTTATTTCTGGTTTACCCGGAATGTATATGAATGGCAGATACTTTTTTAAGGTTCCGATGTACTTTAGTTTTGGTGCAATGCTTGCCTATAAACCGTTAAGAAAAGGTCATATTACAAAGCATGATATAATCTGGCTCAATTCAGGGGGGTTCATATTCAATTTAATTTCAGTGTTAGTCCTGTTATTAATCGATCAACTCTTTAGTTTAGATAGCTATATTTTAAATTTTGCTATATGGATGAACATAATTATTGGTGTCGTTACTGGTCTAAATCCATTTGCAGCAGATGGTAAAAGCATTTGGAACTTATTACGTGGAAAAAATGATGAACTGAAATTCTACGACTCTATGAACTATATTTATGATTCTGAAGTTAGTAGTACACGTATTTTAGAAGAGCTTGATAGAGATCGAGATATTATTTCTACTTATGCGAGTAACATTGCGTGGGTTGAACGTCATGTGGATAGTAATGAAATTACACAAGTGTATCAAACTGAACTTCACGATTCTGAGACGCTGAATTATAAGCTTATCAAAGCGTTTCAATTGTTATATAAAGCAGCCGATGGACATCAAATTGATGATAAAGAAATTGAGATATTTAATGAAGTGAATACGAGTTTATATGTTGTATTTGGACAAGTCTATCAGTACTTTAAAACTGGTGATGAAACAATATTAGATAATCTCTTAAGGAAAAGGATATGGTTACCGAGTCAAAGAGAAAACAAGCTTCTAATCAATGCAATTCAAAGAATAATATAGACAAAAGAGAGCTGTATGTTCTGATATTGAACGTACGGCACTCTCATTTATATTTAAACAAGATTTTCTATGATGGATTCAGCTGAACTAGCAGTTCTTACTCTACGCATCTCCGTTTTAATCGAATGGATGAAATTTTTATCAGCTAGTAAATGCTCTGTATATTCTTTTAGTTCTTTTCGATTGTTTGCAACAAGGGCTAATTTCTTTTCTTGGAAATACAGAGCATTTTCCATCTCTTGGCCAGGAGTCGGTTTATATAGGATTACAGGTGTCTCAGTCGCTAGGGCTTCTGTTAGGGTAATGCCTCCAGGTTTTGTAATCATGATATCTGCACATGACATCCAATGATTCATATTTGTTGTATAGCCAATGATGAGTATATTCTTATAGTTGTGAAATTCTAATTTAAGTTGTTCTCTTAAAATATCGTTTTTACCACAGATAATGATGACTTGATTATCATTTTTAGTAGCTATTTTCTTCACGTACTTCTTAAACCCTTTTAGAAGGCCGAGCGAACCTGTACACACGAGAATAGTGTTTTTGTCTGTTGATAAGTTGAATTTGTTTAGCCAAGCATTCCTGTCAGTTTTAATCTTGAATTCTTTACTGATAGGAATACCCGTGACTTTGATCATCTCAGGTAAAACACCTTTTTTAATTAAGTCGCCCTTCATTTTTTCTGTAGCAACATAATAGACATCAGTATTATTAATTACCCAATTTTTGTGCACACAGTAATCTGTAATCACTGTATGAATTGGTATATCTAGGCCGAATTCTTCTTTAATGAGACTTAAAACAGGTGTTGGGAAAGTATTTAAAATGAGGTCTGGATTATGCTTATCAATTATATTTTTTAAATAAGCTAAACCATATTTTTTGTAGAAACAAGTGTTTAGTTTTTCCTGACGGGCATAATAGAAAAACTTGTAGGTCGGTTTGAAGTGAGCAAAGCACTTTAAATACCAGTCTTTAATAAGTCGGGTTAATAAAGGGTGAGCCTCTAAATAAAGATCGTGTGTTACAACGTCGATATCATAGTCATTGAGCGCCTTGTTTAAAGTATTGCTTACCATTAGATGACCGTTACCAAAAGAGCCAGTGATCACAAGTACTTTAAGTTTAGACATTATTATATTCCCCCACATAATGTAATGAACTAGAGTGCAGTAAGAATCATATTTTTCACTTAAATACTATCATGAGATAAAAGAATTATTGAAAAATAAATAAACTCTTAACAATAGTAAAAATCCCTTTTAAAATTCAAAGGGATTTATCTTGCATCACTAGTATTAAAGATAGGGTAGTTTATGCCTAAATACGATGAGATTAATAGAGCGATTAAAATAGTAATGACAAAGAATATATCATTAAAGGAAAAAGTTGTTTGTCGGTAGTAGGTTCTCTGATTATCACTGAACCCTTTGGACTCCATAGCAATACCTAGGCGATATGCTCGACGTATACTTTGGCTCATCAAGGTAACGATTGTCATTCTTAGTCCTTTAAAACCAGAAATCCGTTTCTTATCTATTAAAGGTGCACGAACTTTTCTAGCACGTCTTAACTGTACATATTCTGAGAAAATTAATGGAATCATATTGATAGCTGCCATAAAAGAATAGGCATATTTTGACTTTATTTTGAAATGAATCATCAAAGCATAAAATACATCCGTAATCTTTAAAGTGAAGATTACTAATGCGCCAAATAACGATAAAATAACGCCTCTCATGGTGATATGAATACCACGGATAAAACTCTCTTCTGTAACATGGATGATACCTAATTTAAATAAGGTTGTATCGCCCTGTCCGTATAGAATCATATAGGTGCTGGATAATAAACCGGACACTAAAATAACGCCTAATAGAATACATAAATAACGCCATTGGATACCACTTAAGGTAAACAATAGTATCGCCATTATACATACAAAATAAAGCAAGGTATTCGGGTTATGAGTAAAGACGACAATCACAAAAAGTGCAGCAGCTGCGATAATTTTGGTAACTGGGTTAACGTTATGAACGAAAGTATCGTTATTCTTAATGCTATCGAACATTGTGTGTGTCCTTTTCTAGGATCATGCCATCCAGAATTTCTAAACGACGGGATGGATAACGCGTTTGAATATTCACGTCATGGGTAATCATAATTATTGTTGTACCAGCTTTAACCAATTCATCAAAAAGTTCCAGCATAAAGAACGTGTTTTTTTGATCCAGTCCAAAAGTCGGCTCATCTAATAACAACAAATCAGGTATGCCACCTAATGCTGTTGCCACACTTAAGCGTCTCTTTTGCCCTGTGGATAATTCTAGTGGATTTAGATGGGCAGAATGTTCTAGCGAAAACATTTTTAAAATATCTTCTGTCTTCTGTTTTGCTAGATTCTCATCATATCGGTGTTCCATATTGATATATATTTCGTCATAAACTCTATGAGTTATAAATTGCAGTTCTGGATTTTGAAAAACTGGGTAGACATCTCCGATGATATCCTTTGTTTTCTTTACAAGCTTATTCTTATAGATAATTTGTCCTTGATGGGGAATCAACTTCATCAATGCACTAAGAAAACTTGATTTACCCGCACCATTTGGACCTTCTAATGTAAGCCATTGCCGAGACCTTATGTGTAAATGATCAATGTAAAGTATATCAATGCCGCGTCTGTCTATTTTCATATCTCTAATTTCTAATAAAGGCGCTCCGTCTTTATTACTTTGTACAAATTGTGGTGCTTGGTTCCACGACATTGGATGCCAGACGCCGTATTCATTAAGTAAGTCAACGTGGTGACTTAGTACAAATTTTGGATCTTTATCGAGAATAATTTCTCCATCATCATTCATTAGGATGACACGGTCGACCTTATCCCAAATATATTCAACTCGGTGTTCTACAATCACAACAGTTAGGTCGGACCAAATAGATAAAATCGTTTCCCAAAGATTTTTTGCAGAATCATCATCTAACATGCTTGTTGGTTCATCTAAAAATAAAGTGTCCGGTTCTTGTATGAGTGCTGCAGCAACAGATAGCTTTTGTTTCATCCCACCAGATAGTTGATTAATTGATAAGTCTAAAGGTACGTCTAGTCCAATTCTTTTTAAAGCGTTAGTCATCATGTTGTTCATCAGACTAGGAGCAATCCTCTGGTTTTCTAGGATAAATGCAAGTTCTTCTTCAACGGTTGGCATGGTGAACTGGGCATCAGGGTCTTGGAATACGTAGCTTGAAGCATTTGGTATATCTAAATAATCTGCTTTTACAGGTGTATGAATGACTTTAGGAATCAATCCGCCCATCACATTTAGTAAGGTGCTTTTACCGGAGCCAGAAGGACCGACAAGTAACACCTTTTCCCCTTTCTTAACACTTATATTGATGTTTGAAAATAATAGCTGCTCTGTCTCAGGGAATTTGAGTTTAAGGTTTTCGATATTTATATCAGTCATATTAAAAACCATCAGACGAATCGCTTTGTTTTTTACCAACATATTTTAAGACACCGGTCCCTTTTACACCTTCATAGAGTTTATGACCTAACCATCCGGCGACGATTGCGCCACTGATAATTCTGAAGATAAGCATCAGCATTAGGTTCCAAGTTTCTAAATGACCAAGGTAGCCATAATACCAATCAAGCGGAATTGTTGATAAGGCTGCTGCTACACCTGCGAGTACAGCTACATATAACTTAGTACTGTTATATCTATAGAGTAAGAAAATGATCTCACATGCCAGTCCTTGGAGTAGTCCATACATGATTAAGACGATATCGAACTGTAACAGAACGATCGTTTCTCCAGAAGCTGCTGCAAATTCTGCAAGTAAAGCGACACCCGGTTTTCTAATAATTAAATAAGCTACAATTGCAGCAATGAACCACATACCATAGACCAATTCATTGATGTGTAAACCAAGGGGCTGCAAGACGGTATATACACCATCCCAGAGAGAATAAAGTACTGCAAAAACTAAGGCGATGACAACTGTGATCAATACGTCTGTCAAAGTTAAAACATTGCTGTTTTTCATAGAATAAACCTCCGTGATTTTTACAAATAAAAAAACACACCACTAACGGAATGGTGTGCATATAAAAATATGCCACTTCCCTACGCTAGTATGATCTAGATCAGGTGATAAGGGTGATTCTCAGCCTTTACAGGCACCCCTAGTGGTGGTGATTTCAATATTTGATTATCTCAATCATAGTACACTTACACATTTTTGTGAAGTTAATTTGTAACAGTCACGCCGTGATTCGTACTTTCGTATAGGGTGACTTTAATTAAATCATCTTGCGGCTTTAAAATTTTGTTAAATTCATCTCTGATCCATAGTGCGATATTTTCCGCAGTAGTATTCATATTTACTAGCGTCTCATTTAATATCTGCCCATCTAAAAGCGGCCGGATTTTATTGTGGTATAAGGCGTCAATAGCCATAAAGTCAGTCGCTAAACCGGACTCATCAATTGGTGAGTTCACATCAACCGTCAATCTATAGGTGTGGTTGAGTAAATCTTTATACTGTGTTTTGGAAAAAAAGATTCGATTATCACAAGTGAATGTGTAATGGAGATGAATGGTGACCTGTTCTTTCTTATAGGCAAAATTGCTTGGTGCTTGTATATGACTCAGTGTTGACATAGTTTTCATCCTTTACTCATTAAAGAGTGCCTTAGATATGTTTAGGGCTCTTAACATTGCTGTTTTTTTATAGTTATGGTCTTCGCTCTTAATCAGTATATCATTCACTGTTTTAACACCTTCTACAATGTAATCTCCCTTGTTTAGCATAATACACTCTGCTCTTGCACCTGCGACAACATCAGATATTTCTGAACGTGTTGGGATACCGTTCTTAATCAGAGATTCTAATACTTGAGTTGCCCAAATCATTGGAATGTGTGCAGCCTCACATATCCATAATAGTTCTTCTTGAATTTCACTCAAGCGTTCATAGCCGATTTCTACAGCGAGGTCTCCACGAGCGAGCATGACACCAAAAGGTCTGTGTGAAGCGGCTTCGGCTATGATATTAGGGAATTCTTTTATGGCTTCTACAGTTTCGATTTTAGCAATAATAGGCATGTCTTTATTGTCATCAGGGAGCTTATCCTGTAATACCGATTCGATAAAAGCCATATCCTCTTTTGATTTAACGAAGGAAAAAGCGATCAAATCGGCATGTTGGCTAGCAAAATCTAAGTCTACTAAATCTTTTTCTGTTAAGACGTTTAAATCGATATCTACATCTGGGAAATTAATGCCTTTCTCTGTCTTAATTTTAACGCCATTTTCTTTAGTTACTTTAGTCACTTTTAAAATTAGGCCTGAGTCAAGAACCTCTGTTACCTTAGCCTCAACTTGACCGTCGTCAATCTTAATCAGTTGCCCAACATCAATATTTTTAAGGACTTCGGGTACTGAAGTGTTAACTGCAATTTCAATGTTAGCTGGTAAAGTCATCGCATCTTCATTAGATAAGAGGAATGATTCACCGGTTTTCAATTTAGGGTTTCTCTTGGAAGTAAGTAGATTTTTAATGCGAACTTTAGGACCGCTAATATCCATCAGAATACGACATTCTGTGTTCCCTTCTTTAGCCGCCTGTTTTATGTTGTGAATCATTTTCTTCCAAACACTACTGTCATCGTGGGCACAATTAATACGGGCTGTATTCATGCCTGAATCTATAAGGTCTTTTACAAGTTGATAGTCTGTTGCTGCGTCACTTGGCATAGTCACCATGATTTGTGATTGCCTGATTTCAGGGCCTTTGCCAAGCAAAAGGTCAGTATTATGTTTAAGCATGCTATATCGATTTTCGCCATCTTGATATTCTGGATAAGAAACATCATCTTGTTCATGGCCTGTTATATAACCTAAGGTTTTAATTACTGAATCTAAGTTTGACAAAACATGGGGCTCGATGCGTCCAAGAGAAGAAACGCCCCAAGGGATTAAATTATTTTGGATTTCTCGATGATCGTACTGCCTGAACGCCATATAATATGCTAAATTTCGAAGACTGTCACTATAGCTACTTCTTGTGTTAGATTCGGACCACTGGTCTAGCAATTTTTGGCCATCATCTAGCACTTGTACTTTCAACGATTTTACATCTTCAAGTATCCTTTTTGCTTCCTCGTTCATGATCAACCTCCTTAAAGGTGAAAAAGCTGCCCGGCCATTCATTAACCGGACAGCCGATCTTTATATATATATTTCATCTGTTGCTTTGGCACCTTCTATATCACGTTCCTTGAGTTCGTGTGTTGAGAATGTAGTCCAAACAACTGTAATCGTCGAATAATTAATTCTGATACCTGGGTGGTGTTGTACATCTTCTGCATACTCTGCAAGCTTATTGACGAAGTCTATGCCTTCAGGGAATGTTTCGAACTTAAATTTTTTAATTAACTTCTCATCTTCAAGAGTCCAACCTTCCAACTGCTCTGCTTCTTCTTTTATATTCATGTTAATACCTCCCGTTTATAATTTATCTATTTATTATTTACCCATATTTAAATATAAAAATCCAAAATGATTTAATATGTTTACCATGTGGTAAAAGATATCTAACTACATAAAGTGGGTGATATAAATGGATATAGAAAAGATAACGACACGTATTAAAGAAATTTTAGAAGAATCAAAAGTAGGCGTATTATCAACTGCTAAGGACAATATTCCAGACTCTCGTTACATGTGGTTTTATAACGATGGTTTAACCCTTTATGCTAAAACAAATGATCAGTCAAGAAAATACGAGGAGCTGATTGATAATCCTAACGTCCATGTATTGTTAGGGTTTAATGATGAGAAAAAACACGCGTTTGTAGAAATAACAGGATCAGTGGAAATAGTAAAGGACCAAGAAGTAATAGAAAATATTTGGGAAGAAGCGGATGAAGAATTTTTTGGATCTGTAAATAATCCTAATCTGGTTGCCCTTAAAGTGAAACCTAATCATATAAAGATTATGAGAGATAAGAATTTTGATGAAGTAGAAATTGATATCGAAGATATATAGTTTAGATTTATTCTTACAGGGCATACAAACTATGAGAAGGATTTTTAAAATCTAATTAGGAGTGATTATGTTAATGAGTAAAATATCTGCTTCAGATATTTTAGAAAG
This sequence comes from Jeotgalicoccus huakuii, assembly GCF_036665975.1. Taxonomy (NCBI): domain Bacteria; kingdom Bacillati; phylum Bacillota; class Bacilli; order Caryophanales; family Staphylococcaceae; genus Jeotgalicoccus; species Jeotgalicoccus huakuii. The sequence goes on from NZ_JAVIYN010000007.1 coordinate 47,688, forward strand.
TGCAAAAAAAGAACAGGTAGACTATGTGAAACTTCAGTTCACTGACATACTAGGCGCCCTGAAAAATGTGGAAATTCCTGTTGAACAATTAGAAGAAGCTCTTGAAGGTCAAACAATGTTTGATGGTTCTTCAGTAGAAGGTTTTGTTCGAGTTGAAGAGTCAGACATGTTTTTAAAACCCGATTTTGACACGTGGGCAGTATTCCCTTGGTTGGAAGAAGAGTTCAAGGTGGCAAGGCTCATTTGTGATGTACATGATTTTAATAATCAACCTTTTGAAGGTGATCCGAGAAGTAACTTAAAACGTATTGTAAGTGAGATGAAGGATATGGGTTATGACCAGTTTAACCTAGGTGCTGAGCCAGAATTTTACCTGTTTAAGCTTGATGAGAATGGTGAGCCGACGAATGCAGTAAACGACACCAGTGGTTATTTTGATGTGTCTATTTCAGATACAAGTGAAGCGTGCCGTAGAAAGATTGCTAGAACATTAAAAGAAATTGGTTTTGAGGTCGAAATGTTCCACCATGAAGTAGGTCCTAGTCAGCACGAAATCAGTTTCAAATATAGCGATGCTGTAACGGCAAGTGATAACATTCAAACGTTTAAATATATTGCAAAAACCGTTGCTCATCAGTATGGTCTACATGTAACCTTTATGCCAAAACCCCTTTATAATGAACCGGGTAGTGGCATGCATTATAATGTATCGCTGTTTAAAGATGATAATAATATATTCTTTGATAAAAATGATGAATTTGGCTTAAGTGAAGAGATGCGTTACTTCATGGCCGGTCTATTAGATCATGCTAGGGGTTATACTGCAATTTGTAATCCTTTAGTAAATTCCTATAAACGATTAACTTCAGGTTTTGAAGCACCAAGATACATTGCTTGGAGTGGCAGAAACCGTACACCGCTCTTAAGAATACCGGGTACTAGAGGTGCGGGAACGAGAGCAGAAGTAAGATCGCTTGATCCGTCTGCGAACCCTTATCTAGCGACGGCAGTCATCCTAAAAGCCGGTTTAAGTGGTATCCAAAAAGAGAAAGATTTAACAACGCCTGTTGATGAAAATATATATAATATGTCACACAAAGAAAGAAAATCAGAAGACATAGAAGATTTACCAACAACTTTATATACAGCAATTAAGGCGTTAAGGGCAGATGAAGTCATTCAAGAAGCTCTTGGTCAACATATATTTGATCATTTTGTAGAGAATAAATTATACGAATGGCAAAGATATAGTGCGCAAGTAACGTCATGGGAAATGACAGAATACTTGACTCAGTACTAAAATAACACCGTTATAATGACTATCGTTATAACGGTGTTTTATCGATTTATAAATAATCTTTTACATTGTAACTCTCTTGATTTCCGAAATCGTCAGAAGTTACAACCTTGATGAGTGCAGCTGCAACATCTTCAGCTTTTGCTAGCGCATTATTTGACTTATATTCTTTAAAACGATCTAGGTTTGGAAATTCATTGATGTCTGAAGAACGAATAGTTTCTTGCATTCCAGTATCAATCACACCTGGGTAGAATATGGCACTCTTGATGTTATTTTCTTGATGTATGTTCTCCTTATTTAAAACTTCATGAACCATATTAATAGCTGCTTTTGAACTACAGTAAGCACCCCAACCCTCAATGCCGTTTACCGCAGCCCCACTTGTTACAGTTAGAATACGTTTGGTACCTTTGAAATCTTTAAAACGATTGATGAATCCCTTGATAAGTAGTGTTGGTGCAACAACATTTGTTTTATAGTTATCTAGCATTTCAGAACCATTTAAATTGCCTAGTGATTGTACAGGGTCTACAGTACCTGCTACATTGAGTAAATACACTTCATCGCCATTACTAGGTTCAATAGCTGAGAAAATATCTGATATTGAATTTTCTAAGGTGTCGATGTCATTAAAGTCAGTGAGAAAACTCTGGTGTATAACTGTATTATTTTCTATAGGACTACGTGTAATGCTAATGATTTTGTCGTCCTTTAGTAAGTTTGCAACTGCCTGACCAAGTCCCCTATTTGTTCCTGTTAAAAACACATATCTCATGATTTAAACTCCCTTATGTTTGATAATTCTTATACTACACTTCTTTTAGGCGTGATTCACACATTTTTATAATTGTTTCAAGGGCAGTAATGCGTGCATAGCGCTTGTTATTTGCAGAAATAATGCACCATGGTGCAATTATAGTCGATGTGTAATTAATCATATCTTCTGATGCTTCTAAATATAAGTCCCATTTATCCCTATTTCGCCAGTCCTCTTCAGTAATTTTCCAAGCCTTTTCAGGTGTGTTCTCACGGTCTCTAAATCGTTCTAGCTGTTCTTCTTTATCTAGAGATAGAAAGAACTTTATTATGATTGCACCGGCGTTGGATAAGGATTTCTCAAAATCATTTATTTCTTGATAAGCCTGTTGCCACTCTCTCATAGTTGCAAAACCTTCTACACGTTCAACTAAAACACGTCCATACCAACTTCGATCAAAGAAGCCGATATGACCAGTTCTCGGAATTCGGTTAGCGAAACGCCATAGATAATGATGAGAAAGCTCAATATCTGACGGTGCACCTATGGCGTTATTTGTATATCCTGTCGGGTCAAGTAATGCTCTTGTATGTTTGATATTACCGCCCTTCCCAGCTGCATCTATACCTTCGTAGACTAAAATTAAAGGTATTTTATGTTCATATAACTGAAACTGAATTTCTCGCATTTTTTCTTGGAGTAAGGGTAATCGTTTCTGATAATCTTTTTTCTTCATTTTTTCTTTGTCAAAATCAAATGTGAACAGCTTCGTTTCAAAATCCCTTGTGAATTTACCGTCGACAACTGGTTCTTCTGCTGTAGAAGCGCGTTCAATTCTTGACTCAAGACGGTCGATGAGAATTTTATACATATCATTGACAGCTTGGTCACTGTTGTGGAAATTCACAACTTCCCAAGGACAAAGTGTTTGTCTGTTGATGAAATACGACATTTCCTCATCATAATCATGGTGCTTAAGTAAACCTTGGAATTCTTCAGCTTTCCATTTTAAAACAGGGTTTCCCTTTAATTTTTTAATATGACGTTCACGCGCTTCTTTGTCTGTATTAATAAAAAGTTTAATGATTTCGTAGTCATTATTAATCAGCGTTTCTTCGAAATTTTCCATATCCTCTTCTAGTTCTGCCATATTAAAAGGTGTATGTGTGGCTTTGTAGTAATCTTTTAGCTCTATATATTGAGAATACCAACTTCTGAAGTGGATATTGATATCGCCTTCCGGCGGTAAATGATACCAATAACGTTGTAAAAATGGATAGCGTACATAAGCCTCTCTTGGTGGCCTAGCTGCAATGAAGTTCGTATACTTTGCATCAAGGGCCATATATAATGCATTAGCGAGTCTTGATTTACCTGAAGCGGGGGCCCCTTCAATTAAAATCATGACAGGTATTTCTAATTCGTGTGCAGCTCTCGTAACTTCACCTAGTTTATTTTCTAACTTTTCGTTAATGTCGTCCATCAACCCATCCCCTTAAGGTAAATATTTTGTCTATTATTTCCCTTGTTATACATAAAGAAAACAAAGTATAAAGTATTGAGAAATCAAAAGATTGCCTTTTCCCGACTTGTATACTATAGTTTAGTCAGAGTTTTTCAACTGAATAAATATTCTTTCGGGGCAGGGTGAAATTCCCAACCGGCGGTGAGAGCCCGCGACCTGTACGTTATTTTACGTATGGCTGATTCAGTGCAAGTCTGAAGCCGACAGTTAGAGTCTGGATGGGAGAGAGAATAATGCAGCAGCGTAAAATCTTTATAATTTTTGCGTTTATTTAACATTGCAATTTGTGCAATGTTATTCAGCATACATTATTTTAGCGCCGGTGGATGATTTCATTCCCGGTGCTATTTATATTCAGGAGGTAAACTTGAATCACTATATGGATATAGCTATATCAATGGCTAAACTAGCAATTGGACAGACAGGTATGAATCCGCCTGTTGGTGCGGTCATCGTAAAAAATGGTCGCATTATTGGTACTGGTTCCCATTTAAAAAGTGGTGAAATGCATGCAGAACTTGCAGCGTTACAGGCTTGTATTGAGGATCCAGAAGGTGCGGATATCTATGTTACTTTAGAACCATGTTCGCATCACGGTAAGACGCCGCCTTGCACTGATGCCATAATAGAATCAGGTATCAAACGTGTTTATTATGCCTATAAGGATAATAATGATAAGGTGTCAGGCATTCAAAAATTATCAGCACACGGAATTGAAGTGATTTATTCAAGGCATGAAGCGGCAAGTGAACTTTATCGTCCTTTTAATATAAGGCTTATGAACAAAAGACCCTATATTACTCTCAAGTGTGCACAGACACTGGATGGTAAGATAGCACGTCAAAACGGTGACAGTCATTGGGTGAGTAACTCGGAATCAAGAAGGGATGTCCATCAAATTAGACAGCTTCATGATGGCATTTTAATCGGTGCAGGTACTTTGATAGCTGATGATCCCTTATTGACAGTTCGTCTTTTTGATAATGATAAACAACCGATACCAATCGTTCTACTGGGTTCAAAAGTTTTAAATCAATCGTTGAATTTATTGAAGCACCCAGTTCAACCTATTGTATTTACGACTAATGAAGAAAATTTGAAGTTTAAGGATACTTTTAAAGTATATGTAGGCAACTACACTTTGACAGAAATATTAACAATATTAATTGAAGAGAATGTCTCTTCCGTGCTTGTTGAGGGTGGTACAACTGTTCACACTCAATTTATAAATGAAAACTTATTCGATGACCTCATCATTTACATTGCCCCGAAAATATTTGGTTATTCTAAATATCAATTACATAGTGGTGTCTTGGATACCCACGATGGACTGATATTGCAAAACGTTGAAAAACTCGAGTCAGACATAAAGCTTACCTACAGGAGGACTCGACAATGTTTACAGGATTAATCGAACACACTGCTCCGGTTTTAGAGATCAATCGACAATCGGAACTTACTTCTTTAAAGATACAAAATACTCATTTCAAAAATTTAATACAAGGTGAATCTATTGCTGTTAACGGTGTATGTTTAACAGTTACTAATTTTACAAATGATACTTTTGAAGTAGACATCGTCAATGAAACCATGAACGTTACAAACTTCAATCAGCTGCAACCAAACCAAAGTGTAAATCTAGAGCGAGCATTAAGACTTGACCAACGTTTAGGTGGTCATCTCGTTGGTGGTCATGTGGAGGGCACTGGTCAAATCATCACGTCTTCAATAGACGGAGATGCCCTTGTTCTTGAAATAACAGTGCCGGATATGCTTATGAAGTACATGGTACATAAAGGCTCTGTAACGATAGACGGCATTAGCCTGACAATATTTGAAGTCGATTATGAACGTTGTAGAATTACTTTGAATATCATTCCAGAGACTCAGAGACAGACGAATTTAAGTAACAGAATTGTCGATGACAACGTCAATATTGAATCGGATATGATTGTCAGACATGTCGCTCACTTAATGTCGTTTAAACAGGCAGGTGGGACCCATGTTTGATGCTATTGAAGCTGCACTTGCAGCACTAAAAAATGGCGAGCTTATTATCGTGACTGACGATGAAAATAGAGAAAATGAAGGAGACCTTATTGGTATTACGGAATTTATCGATGAAGAAGCAATCAATTTCATGGCAACACACGGTCGCGGTCTTATATGTGCACCAGTTTCAAAAGAAATTGCAAGACGAGCTGGTCTTAATCATATGGTCGAATATAATAGCGATGAGTTTCAAACAGCTTTTACGGTTTCAGTTGACCATGTGAACTCGACAACAGGAATCAGTGCTTTTGAAAGGTATGAAACAATTCAAGCTTTGATAAGTAATCATCTTTCAACAAGCGATTTTAATCGACCAGGACATGTATTCCCACTGATTGCTAAAGACGGAGGTGTCAGAGAAAGACAAGGGCATACTGAAGCGGCAGTTGACTTAGCAAAACTCACTGGTGCAAAACCAGCGGGGGTAATCTGTGAAATTATGAATGATGACGGCACTATGGCAAGATTAGATGACCTTATCCCCTATAAGAAAAGGCACAATTTAAAGATGATAAATATTAAAGATTTAAAAGCATATATAGAAAAAAATATGACAGTATCACATGAAAGTACAGTATCTCTACCAACAAGCTATGGTGATTTTAAGTTACATGCTTTTACAGACCAAGACGGTTTAGAACATCTCGCTTTGGTTCATGGTGATATAAAAAAACGTATGAATGTGAGAATTCATTCTGAATGTCTAACGGGTGATGTGTTTAAGAGTGAGCGTTGTGATTGCGGAGAGCAACTAGACCTTGCCATGAAAGTCATGGCTAAGGAAGACGGCGTTATATTGTATATGCGTCAAGAAGGCCGTGGCATTGGGTTAATTAATAAGCTGAAAGCATATGAATATATTGAAGCGGGTTATGATACCGTCACTGCGAATGAACATTTGGGATTCGACGCTGATTTGAGACGTTATGATGCAGCTGGGAGTATTCTGAAGTATCTAGGTATAAATGAAGTAGATTTATATAGCAATAATCCGATGAAGGTCACTGGTCTAAGTAATGAGGGCATTATTGTGCATCAAACTTCACTTATTATTCCGCCCAACAGCCACAATGAATCATACTTGAGAACTAAAAAAGAAAAACTAGGACATTTATTATAGGAGGAAGTATTATGAATGAATTACAGGGAAATATGGATGGAAAAGGCTTAAAAATTGCGATAGTAACTGCAGAATTTAATGGTTTCATCACAGAGCAATTATTAAAGGGTGCCCATTCAACATTGTTAAAATACGGGGTGATTGATGATGACATTGACTCTGTACATGTACCAGGTGCATTTGAATTGCCATTGATCGCCAAAACATTAGCAGAATCAGGTCGTTACGATGGTGTTATAACGTTAGGATGTGTCATAAGAGGTGCCACAACACATTATGATTATGTATGTAACGAAACAGCAAAAGGGATTAGTAATGCTAGTCTATCTACAGGTATTCCCGTTATTTTTGGCGTTATAACGACGGAGAATGTTGAACAAGCTATAGATCGTGCGGGTGTTAAAGTAGGGAATAAAGGTTCAGAAGCAGCGGCCGCAGTCATAGATATGGCAAGAAAATTAAACTTGATTAATGCATAAATTAGGTAAAGAAAACCGGCTGACAAATATAAATTGTCAGCCGGTTTAATGATATCGGTCAGCGAATTAGTTGTCTGATATGATCAGGTAACATAATTACTTCTGCTTGCATATCAGCTGGTCGGAATGTCTTATCGATACAAGCATCCATATATTCTAGGTGTTTCTCATCGATATCTGCATCACTGATTTTCTCACCATCATCAGCTTGAATGCTGTACCAGTATAAGTATTCAACATCCATGAAGACCTCTCGGAAGATTGTTTCTACGTACATCTTTTCTCCTTCTAAGTTCATCAAAACATCATCCATGTTCTCTTGCATGTATTTAATCCACTCATCAACTATTTCGCTTTTTCCTTCTTTAACTTTAAACTTAGTGAGTTCAGCTCTCATGATAGCTCCTCCTCGTATATTTACACTATATATAATTATTTTATATTAAATTTTATCATGTTGCGAATAAATAAGTGTGATCTTAACATTTTATAAACAAACATCTGCTATAATAATATGCATTAATCTTTGAGGAGTTAGAAAATGTTGGAAAAATTTAAAAGAGAATGGTTGACTGCTCCAGGCACAAACATCCTAGCTGGTATAGTGGTTGCCCTAGCATTAATACCAGAAGCGATCGCATTCTCAATCATCGCAGGCGTAGATCCAATGGTTGGTTTATATGCATCATTTCTTATTGCCGTCATTATATCCCTTGTGGGTGGTCGCCCGGCAATGATTTCAGCTGCAACTGGTGCAGTTGCCTTAATTGTCGTACCGCTAGTACGGGATTATGGTGTAGAGTATTTATTTGCAGCAACGATTCTAATGGGTATCATTCAAATCTTACTAGGTATATTTAAGGTAGGAAAACTACTTAAGTTCATACCAAATTCGGTTATGATTGGTTTTGTAAATGCCTTAGCGATCATGATTTTTATGGCACAACTACAGCATATATTTGGTATATCACTTGATACATATATTTATTTCATTATTACTTTAATTATTTTATATGTTGTACCAAAATTCTTAAGGACTATACCCGCTCCATTGATTGCGATAGTGACCTTAACAGCGGCCTACATGATATTTGGAGCTGAGGTTAGAACTGTAGGTGACCTTGGTGCAATTGAAAAGTCATTGCCGAGCTTTTTAATTCCTGATGTACCATTTACATTGGAAACTTTAAAAATAATTTTCCCATATTCACTATCTATGGCAATAGTTGGTTTGGTGGAAAGTTTATTAACCGCACGTATCGTTGATAATGCAACTGATACTTACTCTAGTAAAAATAGAGAGTCTAGGGGTCAGGGTATAGCGAACCTCGTAACAGGTTTTTTTGGAGGAATGGGAGGCTGTGCAATGATAGGACAATCTGTTATTAATGTGAGATCAGGAGCGACGACGAGACTCTCTACTTTTACAGCTGGTTTTGTGCTCATGCTGATGATTATTGTACTGGGCGATTTGGTTGTCCGAATCCCTATGCCGATCCTGGCAGGGATTATGGTCGTTGTTACTATTAGTACCTTTGATTGGAAAACCTTCAAGTATATAAGAACTGCACCAAGGACGGATGTCTTTGTAATGTTATTATCTGTTGCTATAATCTTGTTAACAGATAATCTGGCGATTGGTGTTGTGGCAGGCGTATTCTTTAGTGCCATATTCTTTGCGACTAAGATTTCTAAAGTATCAGTCGAAATGGATGAATCAGAACATCATTTTACATTTCGTGTTGTGGGGCAAGTATTCTTTGCTTCAATTGACACAATGATTGAACAGATAGAATTTAGACCCTATGATAAGCATATCTACTTAGATTTTTCACAGGCACATTTGTGGGATGATTCTGCGGTGGATGCCATTGATACTATAGTTAGAAAGTTTGAAGATAAAGGGAACATGGTATTTGTCTCAAAACTTAACGCTGATAGTAGAAAAATTATGAAGGAATTAAGCGAATTAAACGAACAACATCTTACTTAAACTAGGAGGGGTACGGTGTATCAATCAGTTTTATTGGCAGCGGATGGTTCAGAAAATAGTTTTCGTGCAGCAGTAGAGTTGATGCATTTTATCGGTGAAAAAACAAAGGTAACAGTGCTGAATGTTACCGAAATTGAACATTCGAAGGATGAAGTATTACATGGGCTGAAGCCAGCGAATCTGGATTCCATCACAACGCTATTCGACGAAAGTAACGTTGATTATAACGTTGTTATAGAACGTGGTATACCTGAAGAAACTGTCATTAAATACGCTAATAGCAGAGATTACGATATTATAACGCTAGGCAGTAGAGGATTAAATAGTCTACAAGAGATAATGATGGGAAGCTTAAGTCGAAAAGTCGTTAAAAAATCAGAAATTCCAGTTTTAATTGTTAAATGAGGATGGGTGAGCGAGACTTATGAGAAAGAATATAAGTTAAGCTCACCCATTTTAAATTTGACGAGGTGAAAGCCTTTACATTCAATTGTCTGATTAGTTAGAATACAGATAGAAAGTATAAATGAAGGGGGTAATAAAGTGGTATTTGAATTTCCAAACAAAGCTGACGCTAAGTACAAAATCAAAAGCCAATACGAAAACTTTATCGGTGGAGAATGGACGCCACCATCAGACAATGAGTACTTTGATAATGAATCACCTGTTTTAGGTGAGGTCGTATCTAAAGTACCTCGGTCTAAGCAGGAAGATGTTGATAAGGCTGTTGCAGCAGCAACAGAAGCTCAAAAATCATGGGCATTAACATCACCAACTGAACGTAGTAATATACTCTTGAAGATTGCAGATCGTGTTGAAGAAAACTTAGAAGAACTTGCTGTTTTAGAGACTTTTGAAAATGGTAAGGCAGTACGTGAAACTTTAAATGCAGACTTACCTTTAGTCGTAGATCACTTTAGATATTTTGCAGGTGTAATTCGTGCGCAGGAAGGTGGTATTTCACAAATAGATAATGATACTGTTGCTTACCACTACCACGAGCCTTTAGGTGTTGTTGGACAGATTATTCCTTGGAACTTCCCACTGTTGATGGCAACGTGGAAAATTGCTCCAGCCTTAGCTGCAGGGAACTCAATTGTTCTAAAACCAGCTGAACAAACACCAACGACAATTCTACATTTTGTTGAATTAGTCCAAGACATTCTACCAAAAGGTGTCTTAAACATTGTGAACGGCTTTGGTTCTGAAGCAGGTCAAGCGCTAGCAACACATAATGGTATTAATAAGATTGCTTTCACTGGTGAAACGACAACGGGTCGTATCATCATGCAAAATGCCAGTCAGAACTTAATTCCGGTTACTTTAGAGCTTGGTGGTAAGTCACCGAATATCTTTGCAAAAGATGTGATGGATGCAGATGATGAATATCTTGATAAAGCTATTGAAGGTTTAGTGATGTTCGCCTTAAACCAAGGTGAAGTTTGTACGTGTCCATCAAGAGCACTCGTGCATGAAGATATCTTTGATGCGTTTATGGAACGTGTCGTTAAAAGAGTAGAAGAGATTAAAGTTGGTAATCCCTTAGATCCAAATACAATGATGGGTGCTCAAACTTCTAATGAACAAAAAGAAAAAATTGCTTCATATCTGGATATCGGCCGTAAAGAAGGTGCAGAGATATTAACAGGTGGTAATCTTCAAGAATTTGATGGAGATATTGCAAATGGTTATTACTTTGAACCGACAATCTTTAAAGGCAACAATAAGATGAGAATCTTCCAAGAAGAAATTTTTGGACCGGTATTAGCAGTAGCAACTTATAAAGATGACGATGAAGCAATTGAAATTGCCAATGATACACTGTACGGCCTAGGTGCAGGTGTCTGGACACGTAGTCAAAATAGAGCGTATAGACTTGGAAGAGCGATACAAGCTGGTCGAGTATGGGTGAATACGTATCATGACTATCCAGCCCATGCAGCCTTCGGTGGATATAAGATGAGTGGTATTGGCCGAGAAAACCATAAGATGATGCTAGAACATTATCAACAAACTAAGAACTTGCTAGTGAGTTATAGTGAGTCTCCGAAAGGATTCTTCTAAGTGGCAGTATTAGAACAAGTACTGGCGACAGATGAAGCCAAAACACTCATCAATGAGTTGAAAGAAGAACACGGCGAGTTAATCTTCCACCAATCTGGTGGTTGCTGTGATGGCTCTAGTCCAATGTGTTTAAAAAAAGGCATGATGATTATTGGTGATGTAGACGTACACCTAGGAGATATTGAAGGTGTGCCGTTCTATATGAACGAGAAACAATATGAATATTGGAAATATACTCAGATTACAGTAGATGTTGTAAAAGGTATAGGTGGTATGTTTAGTGTCGAAGGGCCAAGAGGCGTCAGTTTTCACATTAGAAGTGAACCATTATAGTAGCGTAGCATTCTTATACAAAGAAACACAATAAAGGCATGCTCTCTAGAGAGCATGCCTTTATTATTGTAATCATGTCTTACTGTTCTTTTCTATTTCTTCTAAAGAAGGTAAAGAAACCACCTAAGCCTAATAGAATTGCAGCAAGTACACCTGTTTCTGGTGCAGTGATTCCAGTGTTTGGTAGGGTTTCTTGGCTGTCTTTCTTACTGCTTTGTTCTGTGCCTTGGCTAACTGCCGCAGTAGTAAGGTTTGGATCTGCAGTCATTCTAGCATTCGTTGATGTTTTTGTAACAGCCGTATTTTCACGTGAAACATCATTGCTAGCTGTCACTTCATCTGAATCTGATGCACTAACATCCTTTATAATATCTTCCTTGTCTAAATCTGGTTTTTTATCATTTGAATCTTCTCCATCAACCATGACATCTTCTGTACCGTTATCTTCTACATCTGTAGAACCATTTTCTACGTCGTTATTTAATAATGACGTGAGTTCAAAGAGTGAAATGGTACCTGATAATTCATGACCTACAGCTAGCATTGGTACACCTTCAGGGCTATCTTCTGCGGCTATAAAGTCCATTCCTTCAGGAGAGATGTCTGTAAGTGATGCATCATATACGTAGTCGACGAAATAGGTTGCATCCGGATTGCTCACGTTATATATGAAGAATCCACCAGTACGCTCCGATCCAATAAAGGCATATTGCTCTTCGCCGACTGTACCCACTACTACAGACTCTGTTTCAGGGCCCTTGTTATCACTACGGCCATCCATCGCTAGTTCATCTGGTGCTTCAATATCAACATTGAACCAGTCGGGAATGTAGTTAAGAGTTGTTTTCTCAAATTCATCACCGCTGTCATAGATCATCGCCATATCTGAAGCTCTCATAATAGAGAATGAACGTGCACCAAATGAGACAATTGCATTATGGATATCCCCTGTTTTGAATGGATGATCTAACGTTACTGTTAAACGACCGAGCTGATCGTCATCAAAGAGACCATTTGCTACCATGTCATCTAGTTCTTCTTGTGTAAAGCCGTTATAATACTGTGCATCCAATTGAATCAAGTCTTTAATATCAGAGACTCTAACTTCTTCACTATAACCATCATAGTCTTGAGAGTCACCTTCGTTAGCTGTAACTATATACGTTTCACCGTTAACCTCATATAAAGCAATACCATCAGGTTGATACATACCTAAAACTGGTACAGGTGTAATGTCAGCTCCGCCGTCCTCATCTGAAACATCCATACCCATGCCAGGTATAGAGTGATCTTTATAGCCCATAGATTGGATTCTTTCAAAAGATTTATTTGCGATATTGAACTTACCAATGGCACTTACTTCTTGGAAAGCGACATAAGCATATTCACTGTTATTATCAACAACGATATATTCAGGTTCGGCATTTAAATGATATTCATCAGGGTTTGGACCTAGTGGACGGAAATCTTCTGGAATATCTTCTTTTGTTACATTTACAGTCGTTACATCATCTTGTGTTAAGTGTTGTGGTGATTTTCTTGTATCAATGACTGAGATACCACCTGGTGGATTGATTGTATACTCATCATTTAATTCACCTTCATTCGCAACTAATAATGAGTCACCATCCGGAGTATATGTCAGCATATCTGGAAGTGCGCCAACAGTTAAACGATTTAAATATTTTCCTAGATAATCAAAGAACACAACTTGTCCATTATCTGTTTTTACTTCAGCCGGGGCAGCGACAGCAATATATTCACCGCTAGGGTTAACGGCAACACTTGTTAGGTCGCCCGCTTCAACTCCATAGTCTTCTAAGAATATTTGATTTATAAGCTTTAATTCTTCGGTAGAGCCATCAATGATATCTAATGACGTCTCATAACCGTTTACAGAGTAGATATAGTTATTTTTAGGATTATGCTGTACAATTTCCGTTCCCGCTCCATCAAAAGGTGCCCCAGTTTCGTATCGGCTCTTATGTGTAACTTCAAGTTCTTCATTTGCTGTTTCAGGGTATTCCTCTACCTCTTCAGCTGTATCTTCTTCAACAGGTGTTTCTTCCTCAACTACCTCCTCTTCGACAAGTGTTTTTTCGGTCTCTTCCTCAATAACGTTAGTGTCTTCCACTACAGGTGTGACTTCAGTTTGTGTTTCCTCTTCTAAGACATCTTCTGTAGCATCGTCTTCAACAGGCGCTTCTTCAATGCTTTCTTCAACTGGGGTCTCTTCTAAAAAATCCTCAGAAGGCACTTCTTCCGCTTGTTCTTCAACAGCTGCTTCATTCACTTCATCTGCTGGCGTTGGATCATTGATTTCTTCTTCAATGGGCATAGGCGCTTCAGTAGCTTGTTCAACAGGTTCTGTAGGCGTTACTTCCTCTTCAACAACAGGCAGCTCATTAGTTATTTTTTCGCCTTCTACTCCTTCACTCGTTTCTGCAACTACTTCAGCTGGATTTTCAGAATTGATTTCTTCCTCGATCGTTGCTGTTTCCTCAGCTGTTTCCACTTCATCTGCTGAAGCGGTTTGCCCGAGTCCGGTGAAAAGGAATGTGCCTAAAACTGCAACACCTACACCTGTAGTGAATTTTCTAATACCATATGTATGTTTCTGATTTGTGAAATCTGAATGTTTCATAAAGCCCTCCAAGTATGTTATAAGTTTCACTAATAAAATTAGCACAGTACTGTTAAGGGAATGTTTTCTTTTGTATAAAATATGTAAAAATAATATAGACAAATATCTATATAGATAGTAATCTATATTCGAGGTGAGTATATGAACTATAGCAACCTAGCAACACAATTAAGGATATTGGCAGATGAAAGTCGTTTAGAGATTATAGATTTACTTTCTTGTAATGAATTGTGTGGACACGATATCTTATCTTATTTTAATTTTAGTCAACCCACTTTAAGTCATCATATGAAAGTTCTGGTCGAAAATAGAGTGGTCACTAAAAGGAGAGAGGGTAATAAATTTATGTATCGATTAAATAACGATATTTTAAATGATCTTAAACAATCTCTAGATATGATTAGTCGACCTTCTAGTGAGTGTATTTGTCATTCCATAACGGAGGATTGTAACGCATGACGATACTAGCAATACTCATATTTTTAATTACTTTATTTTTTGTTATTACACAACCACGCGGCTTGGATATTGGTATTTCGGCAGCCGTTGGAGCGATTGTTGCGATCATTTTTGGCGTGGTTTCCTTTTCAGATATCGTTGAAGTAACGGGTATTGTTTGGAATGCCACCCTGACCTTTGTTGCTGTCATCATAATTTCTTTGATACTAGATGAAATAGGATTCTTTGAATGGGCGGCAAGTTTTATGGTGAAAGCCTCAAATGGTAGCAGTAAAAAAATGTTTGTTAATATGATGCTTTTAGGTGCAGTTGTAGCAGCATTCTTTGCGAATGATGGTGCTGCACTAATTTTAACCCCAATTGTACTTGCGATGGTCAGACAGCTGAGCTTTAAGGAACAAGCGATATTCCCATTTGTAATTGCTTCTGGATTTATTGCAGATACGACTTCCTTACCACTTGTGGTGAGTAACCTGGTTAATATTGTGTCAGCAGACTATTTTAATATCGGATTCTTAGAGTATTTCTTACATATGATTATTCCGAATATATTCTCGTTGATTGCAAGTATTATTGTACTGTGGTTATTTTTCAGAAAAGCAATTCCGAAACACTTTAGTTCAGAAGCTATTATTAAACCGAATAGTCTAATCAAAGATCGCTTTATGTTTAAGGTTTCTTGGTTGGTCTTGTCTGTCCTCTTAGTAGGATATATTGCAAGTGAGTTTCTACAGATTCCAGTCTCACTGATTGCCGGTTTAACAGCTATTGTATTTATTCTATTAGCGATAAAATCACCTGTGGTCAATGTTGGTCAAGTAGTTAAAGGGGCACCATGGAATATCGTCGTATTTTCTATAGGGATGTATGTTGTCGTATTTGGTTTAAGAAATGTTGGATTGACTGATGTTTTATCAGACTTACTTTTACAGATAACAGAATATGGATTACTGGCTACAGTAATGGGCATGGGAAGCATTGCAGCCGTTCTATCTTCGATGATGAACAACATGCCTACAGTGATGATTAATGCAATTGCTATCAAAGAATCTGGTGTGCAAGGTGTCATACAAGAGGCAATGATCTATGCGAATATTATAGGTTCAGACCTAGGTCCAAAGATTACACCAATTGGTTCATTAGCAACCTTGTTATGGCTTCATGTTTTAGCTTCAAAAAATATGAAAATTTCATGGGGCACATATTTTAAGATAGGCATCATGATTACCCCACCAGTCCTTATACTGACTCTGTTGGGGTTATACTTTACTTTACTATTCCTTTAGGAGGAAGAAGATGGCTAAAACAATTTATTTTATATGTACAGGAAACTCATGTAGAAGTCAGATGGCTGAGGCATGGGCGAAGGAAATCATGGGGGCTGAATGGAAGGTATATTCAGCGGGTATTGAGGCACATGGCATTAACGAAAATGCAGTTACTGTTATGGATGAAGTGGGAATAGATATTTCACAACAAACGTCCAACATCATTGATAAGCAAATTTTAGGAACAGCTGATTTAGTCGTTACTTTGTGTAGTGATGCTGATAATAACTGTCCAGTCCTACCTAAGAATACTAAGAAAGCTCACTGGGGTCTTGATGATCCAGCAGGTTTACCACTTTCAGAATTTCGGCGTGTTAGAGATGAAATTAAATTAAAAATAGAATCATTTAATTCTAGGATGTAATAGACAATGGCCGATTATTTTGACGATAGTCGGCCATTGTTATTCTAATATTTTATTTTCTCATTTGTTTTTCCATAAATTGCTTCAAGACATGTATAGTGGTCACACAGTCATTTAAAGATGTCCATTCTTTAGGATTATGACTAATACCATCTACACTTCGTGCGAAGATCATTGCTACAGGTATCTCTAAGCCGATATTCATAGAATCATGACCTGCGCCACTAGGCAGTTCAAGTGGTTCTATGTTCATTGCTTTTAAAATTGACTTCAATTCTTCTTTATAGACCGTATCGATTGGGATAGGTTTAACACTGGAAGTACGTTCAATAAAGACTTCAATTCCCCGCTCATCAGAAATTTGCTTCGCTTGTTTGCGGATTTTATCGATGAGTAATTCTCTGGTATCTTCATGAATATCTCTAATATCAACGATGAGTTTCACTGATTCCGGAATAACGTTGGCGCCGTTTGGAGATACTGACAGTTTACCCACTGTAGCAACAGCAGTATCACTAACTGTAGATGGGAGTGTTTCAATTTCAGAAACGAAACGCCCTGCAGCGACGAGTGCGTCCTGACGGTCGTTCATCGGTGTATTACCAGCATGCCCAGCTAGGCCTTTAAACTCGATTTCTAACCATGATTGTCCAGCGATACCACTGACAATTCCTACAGGTAGATTATGTTTTTCTAGAAGCTTACCCTGTTCGATATGTGTCTCAGCAAAAAATGTCCAATCTCTTTGTTTTATATTTTTAAAGTCGTTTAAATTTGAACCATATTGCTCTAAAACTTCTTCCAGATTTAAACCGTCACTATCTCTAACATTTGCCATAATTTCTTCAGTTAATAACCCCGTATATGCGCGACTACCAAAGACTCCACTGGAGAATCTGGCACCTTCTTCATCACTAAAAATGACGACTTCAAAAGATTTCTCAGGCGTAAAATCCTGTGTTCGCCAAGCTTCTACAAGTTCTAGGGCAGCTAAGACACCGAGTACACCGTCAAAATTTCCGCCTGCTGGGACAGTATCTAAATGCGAGCCAGATGCAACAGATTGACTGTTGTCTTTACCTACTAACCGACCAAAGATATTACCCGCACCATCAGTTTCAACTTTAAGGCCAGCCTTTGTCATCCAAGATGTAACAAGCGCTTTTGCTTCTTTTTCTTCTTTAGAAAAACCACGTCGATTCACACCGCCAGACGATAACGATCCGATTTGGGATAATTCGTATAATCTATGTGCTAAACGTTTGCCATCTATACCGTCATAATTTAGTTCTTGATTATAGTCGTTCAGTAATCTATCTAGCATAAGATACCTCCATTAAGATTCATTTGTTTTAGGTTTTCGAAACCAAGCGACGAGCGCTAGGATAATCAGTGCAAAACCAAGATAACCCATGAGTGAATACACACTACTTACTAGGTTTGTAAAGCCAACAAGGCTTGCAATGAAACCTATAATTCCTATGATTATAACAGCTGGATTAAATGCCTTACTCTCTGGAGCGAAGAAACGGACAGTGAATGAGTAGAACATACCGACTGCAGTATTATACATCATACCAAGTAAGGCAATCGCAGTTAATATACCAACGACTGGATTAATCTCTGTAGCGAGTTTTAGGGTTGGCATATCCGAACCAGCTACCACATCAATTCTTGCTAACATACCTGTGTGGATTAGGATGATTAAAAATCCTAAAATTGCCCCACCAATAATTCCGCCTAAACCAGCAACTTTTTTGTCTTTAATGTTCCCCGTCATAATTATAAGTAGGGCAGCACCAGCGGCTAAGTTATAAGAGACGTATAAAAAGGCGCTTAGTAGCCAATTTGATGCTGCAGGTGCTTGGGTTCTTGCGATTTCATCCGCTTCAGAAAAAGTGATGTTCATTGTTAAAATTGAATAGACAACAATAATTAAGATAACTGCAATTAAATAAGGTGTAATTGATGCAATGATACCTATTATTTTATTAGTATCTAACAGTAGGGTAAGAATTGTTAACACAACCATTATGATGCTCCCTACCATCGTATTAATTCCAAGGACTTGTTCAAAAGTCGAGCCAGAACCTGCGAACATTACGACTGCCACACCAAATAGGAAAAAAGTGATGATAATATCTAGAACTGGACCGATATACTTACCACCAATGTAATAAAGTACAGCTCTGTGGGATTTTGCTTGCAATTTAGTCCCTAACTGAGCGAATGTGTAACCTAAAAATATAAAGAGTAGGCCGGTGACTATAGCACCGACTGTTCCCCATAAACCAAAGCTTGTAAAATATTGCATCACCTCTTGTCCGGAAGCGAAACCAGCACCGACAATCAACCCGACGAAGGCACTACCTATTTGGAAGCTCTTTTTCATATTTGTCTCCCCTTTTATTTAAACTCTTTTTTATTTACTGTAAATTGATCCACCGCTTCTAGATTTACTTCATAACCTATACCAGGATTTGTAGGCACAACAATAACACCATCTTCAGACACGACTTCAGGTTCGATGATATCCTTATCCCAGTAACGGCTAGAGCTTGCAGTATCTCCTGGTAAAGTGAAGTTAGATAAGGTCGTTAACGCCACGTTATGTGCGCGGCCAACACCTGACTCTAGCATGCCACCACACCAGACTGGGATGTTATGTGACTGACAGTAGTCGTGAATTTTAACCGCTTCAGTTAAACCACCCACTCGACCAATTTTAATGTTAATAATTTTTGTGCTACCGAGCTCAACAGCCTTACGCGCATCTTCTAAGGAATGGATACTTTCATCTAAACAAATCGGTGTTTTTAATTGTTTTTGTAAAGTTGCATGGTCAATGATGTCATCCGATGCTAGAGGCTGTTCAATCATCATTAAATCAAAGGCATCCAGTTCTTGTAGTAAATGTGCATCTTCAAGACTGTATGCAGAGTTAGCATCTGCCATAATTGCCGTATTTGGAAATTCTTGACGTAGTGTACGCATGACGTCAACATCCCAGTCTGGCTTAATTTTTACCTTAATTCGTTTATAACCTTCATCAACGAAACCTCTCACAATTTCAACCAGTGATTCTATAGAATCTTGAATTCCGATACTTATTCCGACGTCAATTGTTTCTCTTGTTCCTCCAAGCGCTTCTGCTAATGATTGATTGTTTTGACGCGCATAGACATCCCAGATTGCGCCCTCTAGCGCTGCTTTTGCCATATTGTTCTTTCTAATTGGAGAGAATATTTCACTAACTTCATCTGGATGGTTAATTTCTTGATTTAAAATTAGTGGAATTAAATAATCTTCTAACATATGCCAGTTTGTTTTGACTGTTTCCTCACTATAAAGTGGTGCATAAAATGCAACAGTTTCTCCCCAACCTGTTGTACCATCATCAGCAGTTGCTTCGACCAAAATAAACGCTCTATTTTTAAATGTGCCAAAACTTGTTGTAAACGGCGCTTTCATTTCCATTTCCATCAATCTTAATGTAACTTTTTCTATTTTCATTATTTATATGCCTCCAAATTTAATGATGTTATAGGTACAAAAATATAAGTCGCAGTATCATCTTCTGGGTAAAGATGTACTGCGGCATAACCAGCTTTAAAAAGCGCTTGGAATATTTCCCTTGTCTTTAAACGCCAGTTTAAGGCGATTGTTGAATCGATCTTCTTTACATGTTGAAAATCCTTAGGTACTTTCACGCCATATACGGGTTCAGTTAATGTCTGCTGTGACACACGACTAAAGCTTGGTACACCATCTTTTATAGATACCTCATTTAAGACGAGCGCATCATCTAAGCTAGGAGCCTGGAAAGACCGTCTATGCTCACTCGATAAAAACCAGTGAACTTCAAAACGGTCTGAAGGGAGCCCCTTATTTATTCCATCTGTCATTTTGCCGTATGCGTTCTCCATGTACACATTAACGATGCCACCAAGTTTAGATAGGTTTAAATAAGCATTCCTTGTTTCTAAGGGATCAAAAGTCCAGTGCATTTCAGCATAGCCCTTTTTAAGAGCACTCTTTGCTTGAGCTTCCTTAAGTTGTTGACCAATACGTTTAGAACGATAGCTTTCATCAATCCCAAGCATATGTGAACATAAATAGGTAAATCCATCTTTAAAGCCTGCGAATCCATAACTAAAGCCAATTATCTTTTCATTATCAAAAGCCCCTATTACGATCCCGCCGTTTTTAACGGCCGTTAAAGTCTGGTGTATTGGTAAGGGAGTCATACCCCAGATGCTTTTTTCAAGCTCGCCTATTTTTTCTATTTCTTCTAATGTGGTTAACTCTTTGATCTCTATCATCATAGACCCTCTTTGAAACAATTTTTTACTAACAATAGCACAACACTTATCTTAATTCAATAAATATTCAGACTAATCAATACATTTTATTATTAGAAATCGAAATAAAGTCCTTGATTTTTCTATTTCTAACTAATACAATATAAAAAAATTAAATTTAATATATTCAAATTAGAAATATAAGGAGGTGCCGCTAGTGAATCAAAATGAAGCTCGGATTAAAGCATTTACTGTTCTCATCAAATCATCTCAATCTGTTCAAAAGCTAATCAAGCAAGATTTTTTAAAGAAAGAGATTAACTTAAATGAATACGCTGTTCTGGAATTGCTCTACCATAAAGGAGATCAAGCGATTCAATCGATTGGGAAAAGGATTCTCATGGGTAGCGGGAGCATCACTTACGTTATCGACAAATTAGAAGAAAGAGGCTTTTTGTATCGGCAACCTTGTCCAGAAGACAGAAGAAAAATGTTTGCTTGCATCACGGATGAAGGTAAAGCATATATGAGAGCAAGAGTTGTAGAACAAGAAGCGGTTATCAATAAAGTGTTTGAAGAATTAGACGATGAAGAAATCGATACTGCAATCGATTTGTTTAAGCGCATCGGCATACACGCAGAAAGCTTACTTAACTAATAATTGGAGGAATTATAATGACTAAAACAGATTTAAAAGGTATTCACCATGTCACTGCAATGACAAATAACGCGATGAGAAACTATGAGTTTATGACAGAAGTTCTCGGTATGAGATTGGTTAAGAAGACCGTTAACCAAGATGACATTCAAACTTATCATACATTCTTTGCGGATGATGTAGGTTCACCAGGAACAGACATGACATTCTTCGACTTCCCGAACAACCCAAGAGGTTCAAGAGGCACGAATGCAATTTCAAGAACAGGATTCAGAGTACCAAATGATGCTGCGCTTGAATACTATTTAGAACGTTTTGAAGAAAAAGGTGTAAAACACGACGGAATTCAAGAGTTATTCGGTAAAAAAGTCTTACCGTTTGAAGAAGAAGACGGTCAACGTTATCAACTCTTCTCTGATGAAAAAAATCAAGGTGTAGAACCAGGACAACCTTGGAAAAATGGACCTGTTCCAGAAGACAAAGCAATTTACGGCTTAGGTCCAATAGAAATTACAGTATCTTATTACGATGACTTCAAAAAAGTATTACAAGATATTTATGGTATGAAACCAGTACTTGAAGAAGAAAATGTGACTTTACTGGATGTTGGCGAGGGTGGAAACGGCGGCCAAGTTATTTTACGTAAAGACCAAGGTGTTGAAGGCAGACAAGGCTACGGTGAGGTCCACCACGTGTCATTTAGAGTAGAAGATCAAGCAGCTCTAGAAGAATGGGAGAAAAAATATCGTACGATGGGTATTGGAAACTCTGGTTTAGTGGATCGCTTCTACTTCGGTGCTCTTTATGCGCGTATCGGGCATATCTTAATTGAATTATCTACTGATGGCCCTGGATTCATGGATGATGAACCGTACGAAACACTTGGTGAAAGCTTAGCATTACCACCATTCTTAGAGCCAAAACGTGAGCAAATCGAAGCTCAAATAAGACCATTTGATACCACGAGATCAAAAAAATAAAGGAGGCGGACCATGGAAGCTATTAAGAGAATACACCATATCACTGCTATTGTTGGAGACCCAAATGAAAACATCAAATTTTACAGAGACGTACTCGGTTTAAGATTAGTAAAACAAACCGTTAACTTTGATGATCCAGGTGTTTATCATTTATATTTTGGAGATGAAGATGGGAATCCAGGAACAATCATTACTTTCTTTAACTGGATCGTTGACCGTCCAGGCTTAAAAGGTAGCGGACAGGTTGGACGTATTGCCTTTAGAATTCCTAAAGGTACTATGGGTGATTGGCAGAAGCATCTAAATGACTTAGATATCAAGACTCAAATTACACAGTTATTCGATAAGGATACCTTAGAATTCGATGATGTGCATGGTCTTGAATTAGCTTTAGTAGAAGGTAATGATGAATCTGACAACAAAGCTATTATCGGTTTCCATGGAGCAGTACTCTTATCCAGTCACCCTGAAGCAACGAATGAATTATTAACTAGTGGACTAGGTTTAACACCAATTCAAACACAGGGGCAAAGTTATCACTTTGAAACCGTCGGTAGTGAAAAACACCACGTTATAACGGCGTTACCACCAAGCCCGAGAGGGCGTTTCGGAATTGGTACAGTACATCATATCGCATGGTCTGTACCGAATTTAGAGACATTAAAAGAATGGCAAAGCTTTATTCAAAGTCAGGAGCTAGGTGTCACCGAAGTGAGAGATAGAAAATACTTTAAGTCTGTTTATACAAGTGAATTTGGTTATATTGTATTCGAATTTGCTACGGATGAGCCTGGTTTTGCTGTTGATGAAGATAAGAAAGACCTAGGAACATCATTACAATTACCGCCTCAATATGAACATCGTAGAGAAGAATATGAACGTACCTTGCCAAAACTAGATTTATAAGGAGTATCGTAATGTATAACTTCAAAGCTTCAGACCTCTCGATAAAAGAACAAAACAAAATACTGATTGGCGCTATTGGGCCGAGACCGATTGCACTCGTTGTAAGTCAATCTGCAGATGAGATAATCAACCTTGCCCCCTTTAGTTATTTTAATATCGTTTCTTATAAGCCTGCGATTTTATCAGTTTCTGTGCAACGGGTTAACGGAGAAATGAAAGATACAGCAAGAAACACCTTAAATAACGGTGAAGCTGTCGTGCATATTGTTGATGAAGACAATGTAGAACAGGTGAATTTAACATCAGGATCGTATGCTCCTGATGACAGTGAATTGAATCATGCAGATTTTACAACTGAAGATTCACAGACAATCAATGTACAAGGTATTAAAGAAGCTAAGGTGAAATTTGAGACAAAATTATATAACCATACTGTCATCTTTGATGGCGATGTACCAACAGCAGACTTATTGTTATTGAGTGTTCAACATTACTCACTGTCTGAACAAATTTTCGATAGAACCACGGGTTATATTGATTCATCAGCACTTCGTGCAGTCGGTCGACTTGCCGGGAGTGATTATGCAAAAATCGGTGAATTTTTCAGTATAAAAAGACCAGAATAGATAAGGAAGTGACTATATAATGGAATATATTTATAAAGAGAACCAAAAAGGTGCCCCAGTATTTGTATTGCTACACGGTACAGGTGGAACTGAGAATGACTTACTACCTTTAGCACAAGTAATGGAACCGAACTACAACGTCCTTAGTGTACGTGGTGAAGTAAAAGAAAATGGTATGAACCGTTACTTTAGACGTCTGGGCGAGGGTAATTATGACTGGGATGATTTAGAGAAACGTTCTGAAGACCTAGTGAACTTTATCGAAGGAAAAGCAGCAGAATATGAATTTTCTACAAATGATGTCATTTTTGTTGGCTTCTCTAACGGCTCAAATATTGCGATTCACATGATGTTAAATCATCCAGATAAGTTTAAAAAAGCAATGTTATTTGCACCGTTATATCCTAAAAATATTGAAACCAAAATTGACTTTAGTCAGGCAGAAGTATTCCTTTCATTAGGTAAGGGAGATCCTATTGTACCAGAGACTGAGAGTGAACATGTTATCGATATATTCAAGAATAATAACGCCGATGTAACGTCGATTTGGGTCAATGGACACAGTTTACCGGGTGAAGCGGTAGAAGCTGGTCAACAATGGATAAATAGATAAGCTTAAAGACAGCTCAAGATGAGCTGTCTTTATTTTCCTTATAAAAATTTAAAAACTCTGATAATATTTAACATAAGAAATCTAAGGGGGATATTTATGAGTTTACCTGTAATTGGTGTGACAACTTTTGTTAGCGAAGACCAGCTAAGATTACCTGAATCGTATAGTATTGCTATAGCAAATGAAGGCGGAGTGCCAATCATTTTACCTAAGGTGGAAAACGATGCGTTAATCAAAGCGCAAATTCAATCATTAGATGCATTAGTTTTATCCGGAGGGGATGATGTTGATCCTGAATTTTTTGGAGAAGCACCTCATCAAAAAATGGGAGCGATTGAACCTGGTAGAGACGCCTATGAAATGAAGCTAATAGATTTTGCACTAGATGCCAATATCCCGATTCTTGGCATTTGTAGAGGCGCTCAAGTACTAACAATTCATCAAGGTGGAACTATCTATCAAGATTTATATTCACAAGTCGGTGAAGGGACATATAAACATAACCAAGAGGTTCCCAAAAATTATTTGACCCATAAAGTTTCTATAAAGGAGAATACGAAGCTACATAGTATTTTAGGTCAGACAAAAGTGAAAACAAATAGTTTTCATCATCAGGCAGTGAAAACTATTCCAGACCATTTTGAAATTACTGCAAAGACAAGTGATGGAATTATAGAAGCAGTTGAAAGTAAGTCATATAATTTTCTAATAGGGGTGCAATGGCATCCTGAAGGGACCTATTTAGTAGATGAATACTCACAGAAAATATTTGCTGCCTTGGTAAAAGCTGCAGCTAAGAATTAACAGAATAATCATTCAATTTATTGAAATTTCGAATTCCGACAGGTATAATTTTATGAAAGCGCGTACATTAATAAGGGGGATGTTTATGCAAAAGAAGTTATGGTTTTTTATGTTGTTTACCATGATTTTACTATTGGTAGCTTGTACGGATGATAGTGATGTTGATGAGGCAGAGAGTGGTGAATCAAGTGGTGAGGGTGGAAACGACCTAGTGATTGGGATGATCAATGAAGCAGTTTCTCTAGACCCACATGTGTCGAACGACATACCATCCGCACAGCTTAGAACACAAATTTTTGATACCTTGGTTCAACAAAATGTTGATATGGAATTTGAAGAAGGTTTGGCGAGTTCATTTGAACAAGATGGAAACGAATGGACATTGGAGCTAAAAGATGGGGTCACATTCCACAATGGATCAGATTTTACAGCTGAAGACGTTGAAGCGACTCTAGACAGAGTGATGGATCCATCGGTTGGGTCCTCTGTAGCGTTCATGTTTGAAATGATTAACGACATTGAAATTGTTGATGATCATACTGTCATCTTTACGACAGATTATCCGTTCACTCCGCTACCGAGTCACTTAGCCCACAATACAGCAGGTATATTGAGTAAGGAAGTTATAGATGAAGATTACCAAAATGCCTTAGACCAAGCTGAATCGGATGTGACTTTAGAAGAATATTATGAGTTACGTGAAGCAGGTGGAGAAGAGTTTGAAGCTGTTTCTGAAGAAATCGGTGAACACGTAGGGGCCATAATTTCTGAAAAACCAGATGGTACTGGGCACTTAAAACTACAAAATCGAGATCCCGGTAATGAAATTGTTTTAGAGAAATTTGAGGATTTTCATGGTGGTGAAAGAGAATTTGATACGGTAACTTACCGTGTAATTCCTGAAAACTCAGCACGTCTAGCAGAATTAGAAACAGGTGGTATTGGTATTACGGATAACGTTGATACAGAATCTATGGACCGTGTAAGAGAGCATGAAGAAACAAATATTATCGATCAAGATAGTCTATCGATGACATATGTTGCATTTAACTACGATAAAGAACCGTTTGATGATGAGAATGTAAGAAAGGCAATTTCCCATGCGATTGACCGTGAACAGATTATAAACGGTGTTTTGAATGAGCGAGGGATCCATGCAAAAAATCATATTTCACCTTCAGTGTTTGCACACAATGAGGAAATGGAAGAAGTATCCTATGATTTAGACTTAGCGAAAGAGTATATGGCTGAGTCGAGTGTACCTGACGGTTTTGAAACGGTTATATGGACATCTGATTCTGAACAGAACAGAGACATTGCCTTAGTCATTCAAGAGTCTCTCGGAGAACTAGGGATTGAGGTTGCAATTGAACAGTACGAACACGGCGCATTCTTAGAGATGGCAAACCAAGGTACACATGATATGTTCATGTTACAGTGGATTACTGTAACTGGTGACCCTAACTACGGTCTATATCCGATGTTCCACACTGATTCTGTCGGCTCTGGTAACAGATGGAATTACTCGAATCCAGAACTGGATAGCTATCTAGAAGCAGGACAAGAATCAACAGAAGATGAAGACCGTATTGAAGCCTATCATACAGCGCAAGAAATTCTCATGGAGGATCTCCCAATTACACCGCTTTATTATGGAGAACTTGGGATTGGTGTAAATGAAACTCTTGTTGAAGGTGTAGAATTAGACCCAGTTGGTATTGTTAGAATTGAAAATGTTACTTTCCCAGAATAAAATGAGGTCCATCTAGATTAATTTCTAGATGGACTTTTATCTTCTATAGAATGTTGTGCTAAATAGTTAATTAACTTTGGACTATATTTGAAGTACAAACTAAGAGATAAGGTAATGATGAAGATACCGAATGTTAGACCTGCAAGGACGTCTGTTGGAAAATGGACACCAAGAAATATTCTTGAAGTCATAACAAATAAAATAACGCCTATCGTTATAACGCCGATCAAATACTTTTGCCAAGTATGTGTGACGAAATAAATGAGCAAGATACCTAAAAGACCAAAAAATACTGTAGAGGCAGTAGAATGACCGCTTGGAAAGCTCTCTGAAGACTCAAATGCAAGTCTGAGAAAATCAGGACGTTCTCTATCAACAAGACGCTTCATCAAACTGACAAGAAAACCAGGTCCGATAACTAGAGTGCTTGAAAACCAAAGTGCAGCAGTATACATCTTAAATAGGAATAAAAGACTAACGGTTAAAATTGAAAAAAGGATAATCGCAAAAGAACCACCAATATCAGTGAGTAAGACGATGATTTCAGCGCGTTCTGCTGTTACAAATCCTTGGATGAAATGGATTAAACTTAGGTCGAATGCTTCAGTCCAATTCAATTTTACTAGAACGCTGAAGCAAATGACTAAATATATAGTTAGAGAAATAATAGCAATAATATTTAAATGTTTATTCATGAGAGACCTCTTTAACGTAATTAACATATTATAGCAGAGTTTATTAAAAATGCTTATATTAAATCAAGTTGTTATTCAATCATGGTAAGTTTACACTTAGATTAAAATTACAGAATTGAGGAAGTGACATGATGAAGTATCGCTTTATAAGTCTATTGTTTTTATCTACCTTGATACTATCCGCATGTAGTAATCCATTTGATCAGTTAGCAGATGAGATTAACAGTTGGATTTCTGGAGATGAACCAACTGAAAAAACGACTAATGATGAACCTGATGACAATTCAACTCAGGACACTAGTTCATCAGAAACTGAAACATCTACAAATGAAGATATAGATTATATTGACTACAGCCATCTTATGAATGAAGGTGCTGCTGTCAGTTTAGACAAAGGAACGCATTCGGTTGGTTCTGATATTGAACCTGGCCGCTATAAAGTGATACCGCATGAAGAAACTAGTAGTATTTCTGTCGAAAATGCAGAAGGTAGAATAGTTGCTGGTGAGACCTTATCTGGTATTAATAACCATGAGGGACAGTATCCTGATAGTCTAGTTGTCTTTTTAGATGAAGGTTATACACTTGAGACACAGCATGACTCAGGAGTAGAACTCGAGCCTTATGAAACATCAGATATTGATGTACTCACTACTGGTTTATGGGTTGTTGGTGAAGATATTCCAGAGGGTGTTTATGATATCAATGTACCGAATACAGACAAGTATGGAAGCCTTAGTGTGTCGAATGTCGTTGACTATGAGAAGATGCAAATTATCATAGGTTCAGAGCAATATGGTGGGACTTCAGAATTTACAATATCATTTGATGATGGCGATGTGCTTAATCTGAGATACCTCCCTAATATTGAACTGGTAAAAAGATAAATGTTTCATGTGAAAAAAGCAACTGTGAATTCACAGTTGCTTTGTATTTCTTATATTAAATCTAAACGTTCTTTGTAGCATTTTCTACAAACTGGAACATATTCCTCATCACCAATTTGAATCGTTTCACCGATGTTTGTCGGAATCCCATTTTGCATTCGAAGGTTCAATGTGGCCTTCTTGTTGCAATACTGGCATACTGTCTTCAACTCATCAATTGCATCTGCTAATTCGAGCAAAGTTTTACTTCCTTCGAACAACTCATTCCTAAAGTCAGTTTTTAAACCGAAGGCAATAACAGGAATATCTAACAAGTCTGGGATATCACTGAGATTGTGTATATCTTTTTTCGATAAAAATTGTGCTTCATCAACTAAGACAGCAAAGACCTTTTCTTTTTCATGTTCTTTTTTAACTTTCTCAAAGATATCATCAGTGACGTATTCGGCATCAAGTTCGAGCCCAACACGCGATTTAATCTTATGATACCCACTTCTTGAATCAATTGGAGAAGTGAAAGCAAGACAACGTTTGCCTTGTGTAGTGTATTGATAATGTGTTGTGATAATTTGATTACTTTTATTACTCTGCATCGTACCGTAGCGATAGTAAAGTTTAGCCATAGAAATCCCCAATCTTTTCAGTATCATTATTTATAGTAACATGAATTGTATATCTTTTTGATAAGGACTTATGTATTTATGGTATCTTAAAATTAGTGATTAAATAATGGAGGAAGACCATGGAGAATACCTTACCAAATTGCCCAAATTGTAACTCGGAATACACTTATGAAGACGGTAGCCTATTTGTATGCCCAATGTGTAACCATGAATGGACTAAAGAGTCTGAAGCGGAAGCTACAGCAGCTTCAATGGTCAAAGATGCCAATGGTAACATATTAAATAATGGTGATAATGTTAGTGTGATTAAAGATTTAAAAGTTAAAGGTGCATCAAATGTAATCAAACAAGGAACAAAAGTAAAAGGTATAAAATTGGTTGATCCAGAAGATGGACATGACATTGATTGTAAAATTCCAGGATTCGGTCAACTTGGCTTGAAGTCAGAGTTTGTTAAAAAATAGATTAGAAGCTACAGAAGCCCCCTATATTAGGGGGCTTCTGTTTATTTATTTAATTCTTCTGCGTAGATTTCTAGAAGATATTCAAGAGTGGTTGGATCACTATAACTCGTTTTTGCAGTATCAATTTCAATGACTCTACCTTCCTTAACAGCTGGTATTGACTGCCATACTTCATCTTCAGTAAATGACATATCAGTGTCTTCACCACGACTTAAAACAATGTAATCACCGGCATATTCAGATAAAACTTCTTGAGAGATCTCATGGTAGCCTTCTTCAGATACAGCTTCTTCAACATTTTCAGGCATATTTAAATCCATCGCTTGGAAGAGAATTTCTGTTCCTCTACCCCATGCTTCACCAAAGATATAGAAGTTGGTACCATTTGTCTCGAACATTGTGACAGTCACATCTTCACCGTGTTTTTCTTTGATTTCTTTACCTATCTGAGATGCACGACTCTCAAAGTCCTCTGCCCATTCACGTGCTTCATCTTCTTTACCTAGAATTTTTCCAATTTCAATTTGTTGTTCTAAGTAGTCAAGTTCTCCCCAAGTAAAGACAACAGTTGGTGCAATTTTCTCTAACTCTTCAAGGTTTTGCATGTTTGTTCCAGCTATGATTAGATCTGGTTCAACTGCTAAGACACTTTCAGGATCTTCTTCAGTAATTTGTGTAACATCTGCAAGGTCTTCAGTGAATAAAGGATTTGCTTTTGACCATTGGTCAACGCCTACTAAGTCACCATCTAATGAAAGGACATTCGGTCCATAAGTTAAGGCAGCAATACGTTTAGGATTCTTAGGGATTTCTACTGGGCCGGATTCAGATTCATATGTAACTGTTTCTGAAGATGAGTCTTCACTATCAGCTGAGGAATTGTCTTCGGATTCTTCACCTTGACTGGAACAAGCGGCTAAAACAAGGACAAAAGTTAATGCAAAAAACATACTAAATAATCTCTTCATAACATACTCTCCTTCTAATTGATAATTATTATCAATTGATGTTTTTTATTTAATCCGGTAGCAGTGAAGCTACCGGATGGAATTACCGTTAATCATTGAGTTTTGCTAATAAGTACAAGAAGTAAGGGGCACCAATTATGGCAACCACTACACCTGTAGGTATTTCAGCTGGTTGTAAGATCACCCGGCCGATTGTATCAGCGGCAAGTACTAGAACTCCGCCAATCAGGGCGCTGATAGGTAAAACATAACGATATGCCTCACCAACTATACGGCGGGTCATATGTGGTGCAATGAGTCCTACGAAACCAATACCCCCACTAACAGAAACACTAGCGGCTGCTAAGCCAACTGCAGCAGCGAGCAAGGTACGACGTTCCTTTTCAAGGTTCATACCGAGACTGACAGCTGTAGAGTCACCTAAGTTCATTACATCTAATACTTTCGCTTTAAAGTAAACGTATGGCATTAAAACAATGAGCCAAGGTAAGAGTGCAAAAACAAAGTTCCAACTTGAACCCCAAATGCTACCCGCCAGCCAGGTGGCAACAAAGTCGTACGTTTTAGGATCGATTTTTAACGTGAGAACGATCATTAAAGCACTAATACCTGCTGCAACTGCTACCCCGACTAGAATCAATCGTATCGGTGATATCCCCTCATCTTTTTTGTAAGAGAAGGCGTAGATCGTCACTGCAGTTAACCCTGCTCCTATGAAGGCGACGATTGGCATTAAGAAGACAGATCCACCGACTTCAGTTGAGAAATACGTTACAAAAAGCGTTATAGCTAAACCAGCACCCGCATTAATCCCGATAATACCAGGGTCAGCTAGTGGGTTCTTAACAACACCTTGGAGCACTGCACCTGACATCGCTAGTCCCATGCCAATTAGAACAGCAATGACAATACGTGGTAATCTGAATTCAAAAAGCAATAGTTCATCTGTGGCTTCGCCTTGACCAAATACTGTCTTGATAACAGTGAGTGGGTCTATTTTCATTACACCAGTGTTTAGGCTGACTACAAACAAGACAATGAGTATCACAACTAAAGATATTCCGACAAATACAGCCTTTTTCTGTCTCTTGATTAATCCAGCTGTCTTTTGTGACATCATAATTCCTTACCTCCTTTACGTGCTAAGTAGAGGAAGAAAGGTACACCGATTAGTGAGATTAAGGCACCAATTGGAATTTCGAAAGGTGCATTTAATGTACGAGCTAATAGGTCTGCAACAACAACCAAGACCGCTCCAACCACTGCACTCACTGGGATAATCCAGCGGTAATCATAACCAACAATTTTACGTGTTAGATGTGGCACAATCAGTCCAACAAAGCTCACTGCACCAACTACCGATACCGCAAGTCCTGCAAGGACAACAATAACTAAGATACTGATCAGCTTAGTTCTAACTGTACGCTCCCCAAGACTCACTGCAACTTCTTCACCTAAACTTAGAATCGTTATTGACCGTGATATACGCATAGCAATGAATATCATAATGATAACGATAGGCGTTATAACTATAAGATGTTCCCATTTCGTGCTAGAAACACCGCCGGCATACCAAAAGGCCATGTCTTGACCAACATTAAAGTAGAGCGCGATTCCTTCACTTAGAGCAGTTAATAATGCCGTTACAGCTGCCCCAGCTAAGACGAGTCTGATTGGTGTTAAACCATTTTTACTTAGTGACCCGACACCATATACAATAGAGGCACCGAGAGCTGCACCGAAAAATGATAATAATACTGTATATACATATGGCATACCAGGGAAGAAACTGAAGCTGATTGCAAGCATCATTACAGCACCAGCATTCAAGCCGAGTAAACCAGAGTCTGCTAATGGGTTTCTTGTCATTCCTTGCATTAGAGCACCTGCAACACTAAATGCTGCACCGACTAAGGCAGCTCCAATAATTCTAGGGAAACGTAGCTCACGAATGATTTGATGCTGTGTAACACCAGTATCAAAATTAAAAAAAGCATTATATATCGTCGAAAGATTTATATCAGCAGCGCCTAAAGATATAGACAAGATAAAACTAAAGCATAAAAAAACGAGTCCCGAGATAATAATGATTGTGCCACGAATTGGTTTTGCAGTCTTCTTAACAGCCTTGACCTGAGCCTTACTTTCTATAGTTGCATTTTTAGCCATGGCTGTCTTCCTGTTTACTTATATGGTAAGAAGTGAAGACTGGGTGCCCACTGTAAGGGCATGATTGAAACTCTGCTTCTATATTAAAGAGTGTTCTTAAATGCCCCTTCGTCATTACTTCTTCCGGTGTGCCTTTAGTGATTAGGTCACCATCTTTCATTGCAATCATATAGTCGGAAAAACGTGATGCAAGGTTTAAATCGTGTAAGACCATAACAATTGTACGGTTTTCTTCTTCGTTCAATCGCTTTAATAGGAGTAGTATTTCTAGTTGATGTGCAAGATCTAAATATGTAGTTGGTTCATCAAGTACTAAAGTATCAGTACCTTGTGCAAGTGACATTGCAATCCATGCACGTTGCCTTTGACCACCCGACATATCACTAATTTGGCGGTCCTTAAATTCATTTAAGCCTGTAACATCTATTGCCCAATGAATATGTTCATAATCTTCTTTACTCAGCGAACCCATCGCTTTTCTATAAGGGAAACGACCATAAGAAACTAATTCAAATACCGACAAACCACCTGGTGATTCAGCTGTTTGCGGCAATATTGCCATTTTCTTGGCGATTTCTCTCGTATCCAAGGTGTTAATCGCTTTCCCATCTAAAAAAATCGCCCCACTTTCGGCCTTTAGAATTCTGGAGACAGTTTTAATTAAAGTAGATTTTCCACAACCATTTGGACCAATTATTGTCGTTATCTTATTTTTAGGTATAGTCACACTAAAATCTTCGATGACTGAACGGTTCTGGTACCCGACTTGTATATTTTGCACTTCTAATGCATCTGACATGGTTATGCCTCATTTCCATTTCTCATTGAGAATCATTATCACTTTGAAATCTTATGACATAATGAGCAATATGTCAATTAAAATTGTGTTTTCAAGGTCTATTGAGAATATACAATTTTGTGACAAAGATACACTAGACTATAAAAAAATATTATTATATCACCTATCATTACAAAATAATGCTCACCGTTACTCCATTTACTAAGTAAATAGTCCTTAATTTATGGCTGATGTGCTAAAATATTGAGAGTGAAAAATTATGAATGGAATTGATAATATGTTTAAGTGGTCGAACCTTCCAAAAGGATTCTTGATGGGTATAGTTGAACTTGTACCAGGTGTGAGTAGCGGTACAATGGCACTATTACTTGGTATTTATGATCAATTTTTAGGTGCACTCAGTCGGTTAGTTTCTAAATTTTATAAAAATTCGATTGGTTTTCTTTTACCGATAGTAATCGGTATGGCTCTTGCAATTTTATCAGTGTCATCTCTTTTGAATTATTTATTACAGAGCCATACCATACCGACACATTGGTTTTTCATGGGAATGGTGTTAGGAGTCATTCCGATGTTACTTAGAATATCTAATGCAAAAGTAGAATTTAAAATACCGCACTATATATTAATAATTATTGGAATAGCAGTACTTTTCTTTATGTCTTTAGCTAATACTT
This sequence comes from Jeotgalicoccus huakuii, assembly GCF_036665975.1. Lineage (NCBI taxonomy): Bacteria > Bacillati > Bacillota > Bacilli > Caryophanales > Staphylococcaceae > Jeotgalicoccus > Jeotgalicoccus huakuii. The sequence continues at coordinate 82,029 of NZ_JAVIYN010000007.1, forward strand.
CTGCATCAGATCTGTCTTCAATACCAACGGATGCAGTGAATCTAATTAAATACTTCTTTTCAGGTGTTTTAGCTGCTGCAATTATGCTATTACCAGGTATCTCAGGATCCTTAGTATTATTAATCATCGGTGTATATCCGATTATTATATTTGCTATAGATGAATTTACTTCATTTAATTTCTATGTTCTTCCTGTCTTATTGTCTACAGGGGTTGGTATTATTGTAGGAATACTACTAGGTAGCCGGCTCATCGCATATTTACTTAGACGTTTTACTTATCTAACGTATGCTGGAATCGTGGGGCTGTTATTTGGCTCGCTTTTTGCAATTTACCCTGGGCTACCGACAAATATAATGATGTGGATAGTGTCTATAGTAGTATTTATATTAGGTTGCTATATCAGCTACGTGTTTGGTAAATACAATGAATAAAAAAGAAATAGTCTAAGCTTTAGTTTAGGGCGTTCTAAAAATAAATTTCAACTAATATAAAGTCCACCATAGCCATTGAACTTTTGATTGAATCAGTGCATAATGAGTTTCTATTAAAGATTAGGAGCGATTATATTGGGGGATTTAAATAATCTTAAAGTGGCTCAAAATGGTGCATATTTAAGCATCGGCGTTTATATCATTCTTGCTTTAGTGAAATTTTATTTCGGTACAATTTATGATTCTGCAGCAGTTCGTGCCGATGGTTTAAATAACTTAACAGATATATTAGCTTCTATTGCAGTACTGGTTGGCTTAAAGGTTTCGATAAAACCCCCAGATGATAACCATCCTTATGGTCACTTGAAATCAGAGAATATTGCGGCTTTAGTTGTTTCATTTATTATTATGTTTGTGGGCTTACAGGTATTAATCGAAAACATACCAGCAATCTTTCAACCGGCATCAGAGCCACCACATCCAGTAGTAATCATTGTAAGTATCATATCTGGTTTGATTATGATGGTTGTGTTCTTTATTAATAATCGCTTGGCTAAAAAAGCAAAAAGTGTTTCATTGAGGTCAGCAGCCATGGATAATCTGTCTGATGGCATGATCAGTATCGGTACTGCTATAGGACTTGTCTTAACCCAAGTGGGTCTACCTATCGCTGACGTCATTATTGCATCCATACTCGGACTAATGATTATGTATACAGGTTATACTATCTTTAGAGATTCTATTTTTGCTTTGAGTGATGGCTATAAAGAAACGGATTTAATGGAACATAAAGAAGATATTTTAGAAGTTACTGGGGTTAGAGAAGTGAAGTCTATCAAAGGCCGTTACCATGGTAGCAGTATCTTTTTAGATGTCACAATTATTGTAGACCCTGATATTACAGTGACTGAAGCACATCATATTTGTGACAAGGTTGAAAATCACATGCATGCTAAGGGCATCATGTCTTTATACGTGCATCCAGAACCAAATCTTGAGACAGAAAACTCAGCACCTTAATCGGTGCTGAGTTTTTTACTTGCTAATGACATCTTCATATTTGTCTGGATGTTGATTAAAGCGTTTTGCGACGAACGGACATTTACCAATGAGTTTCAGATTGTTGTCTCTGGCATAATCTGCAGCGTGGTCCAATAACACATCTCCTAAGCCTTGGCCACGGAGTGACTCATCGACGACTACGCTGTCTATCGTATACACATTACCATCTACGGTATAGGATAAGTAACCGTCAGGATTTGAAGCATCACCAAAATAGAACTGATTGTTCTCGTGTTTAATTTCCATTTTTATTCCCCCAACTTTAATTGTTACTTCTATATACCCTTAAATTTATTAACTATCCATTAATGTATATCATAGTTGTCGATAGCAGCATGAAGTTCTTCTAAGTAATGCTTTGCAATACGACTTAAAACTGCTTTGTTGTTGGTTACTGTACCAATAGTGATTTCATCATCAACATCAAGTGGCACTGGGATAATATCTGTACCGTTTAACTCTTCACTGAGTATGCCGCTTGAGATAGTATAACCATTTAGACCAATCATACAATTAAAAATTGTCGCTCTATCACTGACTAGAATATTTTTAGGGCTATCAAGTGTACTGAGTATTTCCTCGGAAAAGTAAAAGGAGTTATGGTCACCTTGATCAAATGATAGACGGGGATAAGCTTGTAAGTCCTCTAAGGTAACCTTATCCTTTGCTGCTAACGGGTTATTTCTACTTATAAAAACGTGAGGTTTTGTAGTGAATAAGACCTCAAAAGTTAAGTGATTTTCTTTTAAGAGTTGAGTAAGAATTTTTTCGTTAAATTTATTCATATACATGACACCAATCTCACTCTTTAAGTCTTTGACGTCATCGATGATTTCGTAAGTTCTCGTTTCTCTTAGAGAGAACTGGTACTTATCTCCCCCGTGATGCTCTATTGTTTTTACCATTGCATCAACAGAAAAAGAATAATGCTGAGTCGACACACTGAGTAGTTGTTCTTGGTGAGGCGTATTTAAATATTTGTTTTCTAAAAGATCGACCTGTTCAACCACTTGTCTGGCATAGCTGAGGAACTCAGCACCATCTGAGCTCAGTGTAATTCCTGTTGAAGTGCGTTTTAAAATTGTGAGACCCATTTCCTTCTCCAGCTCTTTTATAGATTTAGATAAGGTCGGCTGCGAAATGTACAGTTGCTTGGCGGCTTCGTTCAATGAACCTGCTTTTACGACAGCGATTAGATATTTGAGTTGTTGGATAGTCATAGTATCTCCTTTGAATATAGATAAAAGTTATAACGGGTCATGAAATTAATGAGTTAGTCTATATCATACAACCATGATAGTATTTAAACAATCATAAATAGAGATGGAGATGCATAAGAATGGCACAGTTTACATATAAGGCTGATCATGTGGGGAGTTTACTTCGACCACTTGAATTAAAAGAATCAAGAAGTCAATTTGCAAATGGAGAAATTACTTTAGAAGAATTAAGAGTAGTAGAAGATAAAGCAATTGCTGAGGTAGTACAAAAACAAAAGGATGTCGGCTTAAAAGCCGTTACAGATGGTGAATTTCGCCGTGCCTGGTGGCACTTTGATTTTCTAGAAGGTTTAGGTGGAGTAGAAGGGTCAGATACTGGTGATGGTATTGCCTTTCAGGGTGTCCAAACTAAATCACGTTCTATAAAAGTGGTAGAGAAATTATTCTACCAGCCACATAGGGAGATTGAATTCTTTAAATACCTTCAAGAACAAGCTGGAGATGCGACTGCAAAATATGCGATCCCAAGTCCAAGCATGTTGCACTTTAGAGGTGACGTTGACAAAGATGTTTACCCGGATGAGGAAGAATACTTTAAGGACATCGCTAAAGTCTATGGTGAAGTGATTAAAGATTTTTACGATGCGGGTTGCCGTTACTTACAATTGGATGACACGTCATGGGGTTACTTTAGTTCAAAAGAACAAGTCCAGAAGCTAATTGATAGTGGTAAGGACCCTGAATACTTACAAGATAAATATATTGAAGTATTAAATACAGCACTTAAAGATCGTCCAGAAGATCTATATGTCACGATGCATATCTGTCGAGGGAACTTCCGTTCAACGTGGATTTCATCTGGTGGTTATGAACCAGTTGCAGAAAGACTCTTTGGGGATTTAAATATCGATGCTTTCTTCTTAGAGTACGATAGTGACCGTGCCGGTAGTTTTGAACCGCTTAGACATGTGAAGAGAAAAGATCTTACGATTGTACTTGGATTAGTTACGTCTAAGACAGGCGAGTTAGAAAATCCAGATGAGGTGAAGGCACGTATTAAAGAAGCGAGTGAATATCTACCACTAGAGCAATTAGCCTTAAGTCCTCAATGTGGCTTTGCTTCAACTGAAGAAGGTAATGTGCTTGCAGAAGATGAGCAATGGAAGAAATTACAGTCTGTTGTTGATATTACTAAAGAGGTTTGGAACTAAGAAAGGACGATGTGAATGGCGAAAGTCTACCCAGAACAGGTAATTGGGAAAAGTAAATTTAACAGATTTCATTTAATGGTTTTCTTGTGGTGTTTTACTGCGATTGCCTTAGATGGTTTTGATATTGCAATTTATGGCATTGGTTTACCACAGATGATGAATGATTTTGACATTACGACGGCAACAGCTGGTGCCGTCGGCAGCTACGCCATGATCGGTATGATGGCAGGAACTTTTATCCTTGGTATGATGACGGATTTAGTTGGTAAGAAACGAATTTTAGCAGCTTGTCTGATTATCATAGGCGTCTTTAACTTCTTAGCTGGTTTTGCACCAAACGAGACCTACTTTGTCGTCTTTAGATTTATTGCTTCAATTGGTATGGGTGGCTTAATGCCTGCAGTGATTTCATTAATGACTGAGTATTCACCGGCTAAAAATAGAGCGATGATTGTTGCCTTGATGTATTGCGGCTATTCAACTGGGACAATCGGTGCCTCTTTGTTAGGTATCTATGTTTTAGAATTTATAAGTTGGAGAGTCTTGTTCTGGGTGAGTTTACTGACAGTCGTTGTGACGCCAATCTTATTAAAACAATTCCCTGAATCTCTGTCTTATCATGTGCGCCGAGGCAATAAGGCTCACATTGCTGACATATTAAATAGAGCAACGGCGAGTAACACTTATACAAGTAATGATGACTATTACATTGAAAATCATTCAGTAGAATCAAAAGGTATTCCTGTTAAGAAGCTTTTCAATAATGGTAGAGCACTTTCTACAATCCTATTCTGGGTCGCTGTCATCAGCTGTTTAATGATGATTGCTGGCTTAGGTACTTGGTTACCTAATATTATGCAGGAGTCGGGTTACGGTGTGTCTTCAGCGATGATCTTTACGATTACACTTGCTACTGGCCAGATGATGGGCTCATTACTAGGTGGTGCTTTAGTCGATAAAATTGGACATAAGAATGTACTGTTGACCTTACTTGGAACCGGCGCAATCGCCTTTGTGCTACTAAGTATTACGGAACAGACTTTGATCTTGTTTGTACTGATTGCAGCAGTCGGTGCTTGTACAGCTGGTTCACAGAACCTAATCAACCCTTATATCACAATGTTTTACCCTGCAGATATTAGAGGATCTGGACTTAGTATTGCTGTTGGTATGGGGAGAATTGGTTCTATTACAGGTCCATTATTAATTGGCATGGTACTGATGACAACCCTACCACCTCAACTAACATTCTTAGGATTCGCAGTTCCAAGTGTCATTGCTTTTATTGCGCTCTTGTGTGTGCAAGAACAGCATGCGACTGAGGTTCAAAAGGGGCAATTATTTAGTAAAAAAGAAGTGACAGTCACTTAATTATCTAAGACGTGAATAATACGCCTATTCACGTCTTTTTTCAATGTAAACAAATAATTGTCAATAAATTTCCATATTTATGTGAATAAATTAACAATAGTTGTTGAGGAGCGTTGAAATTATTGAAAAAGTAAAACATAATGGTAGTAAGTTAATCATACAAGGAGTGTCATTATGTTAAATCAAGAAGAAATTCAAACGATTCATAGCACAGTGCCATTATTACAAGATAAGGGTGTAGAAATTACAACTAAATTCTATAAAAGAATGTTTGAGAACCACCCTGAACTCAGAGATATGTTTAATCAACCTAACCATAAACAGGGTTTGCAGTCGACTGCACTAGCAGCATCTGTAGTTGCTGCAGCACAACATATTGAAGATTTAACACCGATTGTACCTGTTGTTATGCCAATCGCTCATAAGCATTGTGGACTTCAAGTTTTCCCGGAACACTATCCAATCGTTGGCGAAAACTTATTGGCAGCAATATCCGAAGTCACTGGCTTAGATATGGATGATCCAGTAATTCAAACATGGGGCAAAGCCTACGGTGAGATTGCAGATGCCTTTATCGGTATAGAAAAAGAAATATACGCTATTATGGCTTGGGAAGGCTTTAAACCATTTGAAGTATTAGCTGTTCGAGATGAAACTGACATTATTAAATCATTTACAGTAAAATCTGACGCAATCAATGATATTCCATATCAAGCAGGACAGTACATCACTGTTGATGTAAAAGTCCCAGAACTACCTTATAGAGCGAAACGTCATTATTCAATTGTAGATGTACAAGATGGTAGACTGACATTTGCAGTAAGAAAAGAAGAACTTGATGGTATTCGCGGGGAAGTATCGACTTTCTTACATGAACAAATTAAAGCAGGCGATACAATTAATATCTCTGCACCAGTTGGTGTATTTGGAGTTGAAAACGAAGATGCGCCGCAGTTGTTTATTGGTTCAGGTATCGGCGTAACACCGTTATTCCCTATGTTCCGTCAAGCAGCAGAAAAGACGAATGATGTTCAATTCTTACAAGTATCAGACAATAGTGACAACATTGCATTCGAAGTTGAATTAGCAAATATTGCTACTAAAAATAACGTAGAACTTCACAATCATCTACGCGATAAAGATGGTTACCTGTTTAAAGAAAACCTTGAGCAATATTTAAAAGAGAATCAAGAAGTGTATGTATGTGGTGGTGTAACATTCATTCAATCTATTGTTAAGGAATTAGAAAAAGCAGGTGTAGATTCAGAACATATTCACTATGAGCTATTTGTTCCTAGATTGAGTACACCAGTCTAAATTACAAATAAAAAGGTGAGCGTATCTTTGATATGCTCACCTTTTTTTGTGTCATTTAATATTTTAGTGGTGACTGTGTCCACCGGCACTATCATCATTTTGGTATTCCTGTAAAAATACTTCTTCAAACATATCGAGCTCACCAACCGTGAAAAATTTAATTGGTGATGCATCTAAGTGATCCGTTTTGACATTTAGGGTAAGAAGGTAAAGACCATCCCTTGGAATTTCAACATCAGCTGTATAATGATCGTCTACTTTTTTGACTTCATATTCTTCATTCCATACTTCTGCCTCTTTAGCTGGTCGACTGAAGAGGGTGATGTCAGCATCTTCAACTGGTTGACCATTCTCTAAGATGTGAATATTTACGCGTCCTTCTGTCTCTGATTCGGTAATTTCTGACGTATCGATAACGATAACGGAATTATCTAGATTGTTGTACTTATCGTGTGTACTCTGATCGACTATGGAACAACCACTTAAGAATAGGACAGAGAATATTAAAAAAATATATTTAGCCATAAGCCTCTCCTTAATAGTTCAACCAAGAACGAATTTTTTCATTTCGTCTAAGAATCAGACGATCGACAATAAAGATAACAATTAACGATAGACCAACTAAGGGGAAGATAATACCGAGTGCGATTAAGGTGAAGAAGATTCCCTTGTATTCAACGACACTTGCAGATTTAGGTGCCCCACTTTTATTTTTAGGTTTTCTCTTCCACCACATGTAAACGCCAGTAATAACCATGGCTATTAGACCCAAACAGATGACGAGACCAAGCACTTGGTTTACAATGCCAAATTCATGACCTTTGTGTACCGTAATCATCGTTGCCATTATCTTTCCTAACGGTCCGTAGTTATCGTAACGATAGTCAGCAATGACATCACCTGTGTATTGGTCGATATGAATTGTTGCTTCATCTCTTGCTTGGTCAGGAAAGACCGATAAGGTAAAGACCCCTTCTTCTGAAGCGGGGTAGAATATATCGTAGCTAGGATCTACACCTGTACTATCAGCGGTTTCAATGATTTGATCTAAAGAGAGTTGTCTAAAGCCAGATTCCTGGTCTGAATTTTGCACAGGCATTTTTTCAGCTGCCCAGGATACTTCAGCAATATCTTCTGTAACAGTATCAGATTCAGGCGCTGGACCTGTCCAAATGGATGGTGGATAGCCTGAGCCTGAAGCTGTGACGATTTGTTGGACACCATTCCCCCAAAAACCGGTCCACAAGAGTCCGGAGAATAAGAAAAATAGCAGTCCAATAGAAAGCCATGCAGCAGGAACTGCATGAAAATCACGTAAACGAATACGCCCCTGCTTATTAAAACGAATTGTGAATACGCCCTTGATTTTTTCCTTAGTTCTAGGGAACCATAAGAATAAACCAGAGATAATCATAATAATCGTCCAACAAGCAACGAGTTCTACGATTCTATCCCCAATTGTCCCTGCGCTCAGCTCACCATGTAAGGCCTCTAAGATATCCATTGGGCGATTCGCATCCTCAATCATTCCGAGGACCTGTCTATTATAAGGATTGACGAAGACAGTGACCGCGGTACCATCAGTTTGAGTGACACCGACCTCTACTGATCGGTTTTCATCTTCACCAGGTCGGTAACGCGTGACGTCCCCACCCCCTGCATAACCTTCAGCAGTAAAGGCAAGATCAGATGGAGGTAATCGTTCTCCATCTTCAGCAGCTTCTACATAGTAATAATCTTGGTATGTGTAGTTCTCAATATTATCTTTAAACAAATATAGCGCACCAGTTGCTGCAAGGAATATTAAAAATGGTGCTATAATGATGCCGGCAAATAAATGCCATCTCCAAATAAGAGGATATGATTTCTTATTCAAGGCTTTCCCTCCTGTCATCTCACTCATATATTATGGATGGAAAATCAAATTTTGTATATGTACCGAGAAGGAAAGATATGACAACTTAATGGTACAATAATATAAAAGTAGACGATTGGGGGTTCAGTATGAATAAAATCTTGGTCGTTGATGATGATCCTAACATTGTCAAATTTGTCACTTTAAACCTAGAGGAGGCTGGCTTTCTAACTGTCGGGGCGAGTGATGGTAGAAACGCTTTAGAAAAGTTAAAGAAAGAAGCCTGTGACCTTGCTGTAGTAGATATTATGATGCCGTATATGGATGGTTTAGCTTTAACGGAAATTCTAAAAAGAGACTTTGATATACCGATTATCATGCTGACTGCTAAGGGACATATCGATGACAAGGCAGAAGCATTTAAAATAGGGACAGATGACTATTTAGTTAAACCTTTCGAACCTCGGGAACTATTGTTTAGAATTGAAGCTTTATTAAGAAGATATAGTGATGAGACTTCTAATACTACCTTAAAATTGGGAAAAGTTTTGATTAATTCGAACAATTATTCAGTGGAAATTGAAGGTAAGGTGTACATGCTACCTCTAAAAGAATTTGAGTTATTGCAACTATTAGCTCAGTATCCAGGGCAGGTCTTTACTAGAGATGCTCTAATTGAACGTATATGGGGACCAGACTATGAGGGAGATGACCGTACAGTTGATGTACATATAAAGCGTCTGAGATCGCGTTTTAAATCAGCAGTTGATGAATTTGAAATTAAGACAATGCGTGGCAGAGGATATTTTCTGGAGCGAAAAATATGAAATCATTATACGTAAAATTTTTAATTACAACACTTGCTATAATGCTGTTCAGTTTCTTTTTCGCCTTTTTCATTTCAAATTTTATCTACCAGATAAACTTAAAAGAAGAGAATGACACCAAGCATAAGAACATTGCACTAGAAGTTGCTCAGTTTATCGAAAACAATCCTGACATTAAAGTAGAGGAATACTTGGATACTGTTGCAAAATCTGGACACCAAATTTACTTAGTGGATGCGAATGGCCGAGATCAGTTCTTTGGTACACAGTTTGGAGACATCAACCTTCAGGATGAGGCAATCAAAGAAGTACATTCTGGAGAAATATATCATGGTATGGCGAATTTTGATGCTGAATTATTCGTTACGGGATTCTTTGCAGATGAGCTTAAGAATACAGTAGGCGTACCAGTCACAATAGATGGTGAATCCTATGCTCTGTTCATGCGTACAGATATTGAATTATTATTCAATGAAATGCACGTCTTGTTCGGTGTCTTGTTCTTAATTACTATTATATTAAGTATTATTTTAGTGCTGATTAGTGCCCATTATCTCATTAAGCCTGTAACTAAATTGAGCAAGGCAACCAAACGACTTGCCTCAGGTGATTACTCTCTAGATAACCTTGATATATCAAGGAAAGATGAGATTGGAGATTTGGCTACGAACTTTAGAAACATGACCTTACAACTAGGCTATAATGATAAAATTCAAAGAGATTTCATCTCAAATATTTCTCATGATATCCAGTCGCCACTCTCGAATATAAAGGGCTATAATCAGTTATTGAAGAAACCATTGTCGAATGATGTACGTGAAGATTATGCAGAAACAATAGATTTTGAAATTGATCGTTTATCTACGATGACTAAACAACTTTTAGTCTTGTCTTCCATCGACCATGAAGATTACCTGATGAGAAGGGAAAATTATAATCTCAAGCAACAGCTTGAAAGAGCGATTAAAGTTTACGAATGGCAGATTAATGAACGAGAGCTAATGATATCTCATAAGTTAATCGATATAGATATAAGAGCTGACAAGTCATTGCTGAATACAGTGTGGGATAACCTCTTATCTAATGCTGTAAAATACAATGAGGATGCAGGCAGTATTGATATTGAAATGACTGACTATGGTTCACATGTAATCGTGTCGATAAGTGATACCGGTAAAGGTATAGATAATGTTCATATCGATAAAATATTCGACCGTTTTTATAGAGCGGATAATGCTAGAACAAATAAGGTCGGTGGCTCAGGATTGGGATTATCTATCGTCAAAAAAATTATCGAAATGCATGATGGCTCTATCAATGTAAGAAGTAAAAAAGAAGGTACAACCTTTACTGTCCGTTTACCTATAACAGAAAAATAAGAAAAACCTCCTTGTTCATATTGAGTTCACATAACTTAAGTAAAGTGGGAATTAACAAGAACACAGGAGGTCTTTTTCATGAAGATGGCATGGAAAGAAATGAAAAAGTTTAAATTACGTTATTTGATACTAGGGTTTATCGTATTTTTGATTAGCATATTAACAATGAGCATCTCCGGATTGGCAAATGGCTTATCCGATGATAATGCATCTCTAATTAAACATATGCCAGATGGTACGTTTTACATGAATGAAGATGCTGAAGATAATTATAGCTTTTCAGCAATTGAGAATGAACAGGAAGAAGCACTAGCAGCAACAGATGAAAATTACACACTCTTTTCCATTCAAATGGGAGAAATCAATAATGCAGATGACAAGAAATTTAGCACGGCTTTTGTAACATCAGATGGTGGGGATTATTTCCCTAATATGGATGAAGGTGAGATTATTTTAGATCGCTCACTAGAAGATGAAGGCTTTAGTGTCGGAGACAAAGTAACCAATGGTCTAATTGAAGATGATTTAACTATCTCAGGTTTTGTAGATGGACAGAAATTTAGTCACACAGAAGCTGGATTTATCAATGAAGCGGACTTCCAAGAAATGTATAGAACTGATGCATTTCAAGTCGGTTTTACTGAAGGTGAAGCGGATGTAGAAGGTCTGACTAATTATAGTAACAGTGACTTCTTAAACACAATTCCAAGTTACAGCGCAGAACAGATGTCACTCAACATGATTATCGTATTTCTATATGTGATCAGTGCCTTATTATTTGCGATATTTTTCTATATGATTAATGTCCAAAAAATGAGTACCTTTGGCATATTAAAAGCGATTGGAGTTAAGCAATCTTCACTATTTGTAATGATGTGGGCTCAAATGCTATTCATTACTGTAATCAGCTTAATTCCAGCTATTGCGATTAGCTTAATCATAAACGCTGTTGCACCAGAAGGTATGCCGTTCTTCTTACCGACTGAGACGATTATCTTTGCAGTTGTGGCCTTTATCGTAATTGGTTTTGTCGGCGCTACGATTTCAGGACTTCAGATTAGAAAAGCAGAACCAATGCAGGCAATTAATCAAGGAGGTATGTAAGATGGCATTATTTGAACTCACAAATATCGATAAGGCAGTTAAAAATGGGAATAGGGAAGAAAAAATATTAAACGATGTGGACTTAACTTTAAATGAAGGTGAATTAACGGCTCTTACAGGTCCTTCAGGTTCGGGGAAAAGTACACTTTTAACCATTGCAGCTTGTTTACAAAACAAAACGAACGGTAGTATTTCATTTAAAGGTAAAAAAATATCTGAAAAGAATGATGGGTCAATACGAAAACTTCGAGCAGAAAAATTTGGTTTTGTCTTTCAACATGCGCATCTCGTACCATTCCTAACTGTTGGGGAACAATTGGCGCTCATGCTTGATACGGCAAATGTCAAACTTTCTAAAGAAGACAAAAATAATAAAATTAATAAGATACTTCAAGCTGTGGATATGTACAAGCATAAGAATAGTTATCCTGAAAATTTATCAGGTGGTGAGAGACAACGAGCAGCAATTGCGAGAGCAATCATTCATGATCCAGAGTTATTGTTTGCAGATGAACCGACAGCAAGCATAGACTCTAAACGTTCTGAAGAAGTTATGGCACTGATTAAAAGATTATCACAAGATTTAGGTATCACAGTGTTAATGGTGACACATGACATGGATATGTTGGAATATGCAGATCGTAGAATTGAGATGAAAGATGGACAAATAACTAAAGGTTAATAGGGTAAGAGATATTTATGAAAACATAAATATCTCTTTTTTCTTATATTATTGCTTTAGTCGCTGTTGATATTATAAGGTAAACTGTAATAAACAGTTTGAAGGGAGAAATTTATGACGAATAACAATAAGGAAAGAAAATTTAAGATGCCTCATATTTACGTGATTTTATTCCTATTTGGTCTAGTTGCAGCTGCATCTACATATCTTATACCAGCTGGTGAATTTGACCGAGTTGAAATAGAGGAAGGGAGAACAGCAGTAGATCCTGAATCATTCCAATTCACAGAGTCTGAACCGACAGACCTAGTTCAGTTTATGACAGCTATACCACGAGGCCTAATCGATGCAGGTGAAGTTGTCTTCTTCACATTAATCATCGGTGGAATGTTCATGGTGCTTAGAGAAAGTGGGATTATTGAAATAGCGGTTGATAAGCTCGCGCGTAGGTTTTCAAATAAGAGTATTCTTGTGATTCCTGTTTTAATGACAGTATTTGCGACAATAGCGACACTTATTGGAACTGCAGAATTATCGTTAGTCTACATACCCGTTATTATTCCTTTAATTATTGCCTTAGGTTATGACTCCATGACTGCAGCAGCAATTGCCTTATGTGGAACGGTTGTTGGTTATTCGGTGGGGGTATTGAATCCAGTCAATACCGGTTTAGCACAAACCATTTCAGAATTACCAACCTTCTCTGGACTAAGCTTTAGGTTAATACTGTTTGTGATCGTACTGACTATAACAATTCTATTTGTTATGAGATATGCTAGAAAGGTTCAAAAAAACCCTACGGCAAGTATCGTCTATGAAGAAGATAGTGAGAAACGTGCATCATATAAATCAATTGCGGATCAGGAACCACTAAAGGCAAATAATAGACAAATTGCTGGAGCGTTCACTGTACTCATATTCTTTATTATTTTAGTATGGGGCGTAATTACTCAAGGTTGGTTTATGATAGAAATGGCCGGTTTATTCATACTGATGGGCGTGACAGTCGGGATGGTTTCAGGCATGTCATTAACACATATTAGTGAGTCCTTCACTAAAGGCTTTAGAGACGTATTAATGGGTGCTGTGATTATTGGTTTAGCACGCTCTATCGCAGTAATATTAGAAGATGGTCGAGTGATGGATACGATTGTAAATGGACTTGGAACAGTTGTAGGAGACTTACCGCCAGTTCTTGCAGCTGCAGGTATGTACTTCGTTCAGTTACTGATTAATTTCATCATTCCATCAGGATCTGGTCAAGCATTGGTAACAATGCCAATTATGGCTCCATTATCGGATATGCTCGGTGTGACAAGACAAACAGCTGTACTCGCTTTCCAACTAGGTGATGGCTTTGCACATATTTTATATCCAACAAGTGGATACTTCATGGCTGCACTTGTTATCGCAGGTGTTGAATGGCATAAATGGATAAAATTCTTCCTGCCGTTATTCTTAATTCTTATGGGGATATCATTAGGTGCATTGATCGTTGCCCAAGCAATTGGCTGGTCCTAAAGTTAAAAAAGCGGGGAGAAAATTCTAAGATTTTCTCCCCGTTTTTTCTTATTAAAATTTAGCCACTGCTGTTGAAATATCTTGGTCACCAGTAACAATTTGAAGTTCTTTACCACGATTGTCAGCATTGTCTACAAGCTCAAATATTACGCTTGCGATATCTTCTCGTGGAACCTCTTTAATCTCGTCAAAGTAGAGTCCTAGCTCGACCTTACCTGTACCTGGGTTATCAGTCAGAATACCTGGGTGAACGATTGAATGTGTCAATCCTGAACGTTTTAAGTGTTCGTCTGCATGGTGTTTAGCAATTGTATAAGGTTTAATTTTCTGAGCATCTGGTGTGTCGAATGCTTCTCTTCTTGAATCGAAAGTTGATACCATAACGAAGTGATCAACATTTGAATTTTTGCTTGCTTCTATTGTTTTAACTGCACCATCTAAGTCGACAGAGATTGTCTTATCTGCTCCAGTGCTACCCCCTGATCCTACAGAGAATACGACTTGTTCAAAGCCTGAAACCTTATCTGTTAATTCTTCAATGGTATCTTGGTCTACATCAATAAGTAAGGATTCCACACCACTATCTTTTAAGGCATCTCTTTGTTCTTCTTTTCTAACCCCTGCAGTGAATGTCTTGCCCTTACCTTGTAACTGCTTAACTAGGTGTTTACCTACACCGCCGTTGGCGCCGATAACTAATATACTCATAAAGTCATACACTCCTTATAGGTTGATATGTCTATTTTATCCTAATAAACGTTTGAATAGCTTGGATTTTGCTTGATCAAATGGTGCATATCGTACAGGGAAATCTACTGCTGTGGTATTTTTGACAACACTCTTAAAGTGTGAAAACGTATCAAATGACGCTTTGCCGTGATAGGCACCCATACCACTCGCACCGACGCCACCAAATGGTAAAGAATGACTGGCTAAATGCATCAGTGTATCATTTACACAACCGCCACCAAAAGATAATTTCTGTAACAGCAGGTTTGCTGTGTTGTTATCTTCAGTAAAGATATATGTTGCCAGTGGTTTAGGCAGTGCTTGTTGTTGAACGATTAAATCATCGATATTATCGTAGGTTAGGATTGGTAAAATAGGGCCGAAAATTTCTTCTGCCATTACATCATCATTTAAATAGCTATCAGGCAAGATAGCGGGTGCAATTTTTGTCTCTTTTACATTGACCCTACCCCCAATAAGTTTAGGGTCATCTAATAAGGCTGTTAATCTTTCAAAGTGCTTATTATTAATGATTTTTGGATAATCATCACGACTTTCTGCATCTTCATAGCGCTCATTTATTTCATCGATTAGACGCTCAATAAAGGCATCCTTAATGGACTCATGAATGATAAGGTGATCTGGTGCCACACAAGTTTGTCCTGCATTAATGAATTTACCCCAAGCAATGCGTCTAGCAGCGACATCAATGTTAGCAGTTTCGTCGATAATGGCCGGGCTCTTACCACCTAATTCAAGTGTAACTGGCGTCAATGTTTGACTCGCTATACTCATAATTTCCTTACCTATTCTTGTACTTCCAGTAAAGAAGATGTAATCATAATCTTGCTTGTTGACCTCATCATGTGGTGTGTCATACGGTAAGCAATGAACAAATTCCTCTACAAAGGTGTAATTTATGATTTTTTCTAAGATTGCAGACGTCTTAGGGCTAGTTTCAGACGGTTTTACTACAGCGCAGTTGCCTGCTGCAATGGCGCCGATTAATGGACCGATTGTTAGATTTACAGGGTAATTCCATGGTGACAATATCAAGGTCACACCATAAGGTTCAGCATAAATATGACTAGATGCTGGTAAGCTCATGACACTAGATTTTACTTTCTTTGGGCTCGCCCATTTCTTTACATGTTTAATTGCATAATTTATTTCCTGGTAAATAATGCCGAGTTCTGTCATATAAGCTTCAGTAGATGATTTGCCAAGATCTTCATACAGTGCGTCTAGGATTATTTTCTCGTTGGCTTTTAAAGCTGTTCTCAATTTTCTAAGTTGACGAACACGAAAGTCAACAGGGCGTGTGTAATCATTTAAGAAATATTTTCTTTGTTCCAAAACAAGTGCTTCAACTGACATAGTATAAACCTACTTTCAAAATATATTTATATTGTGAATAATCTTTTAAGATATTGATATTTAGGGTATGGACATTTACAACCAGTTTAACTTATCTATAACATATATGAAATTATAAAGGAGCTTTGTGTCATGATTGAATTTAAAAATGTGTCAAAGCGTTATGGTGATAAAATCGCTGTGAATAACGTCAGTTTTTATATAAATGAAGGAGAATTTTTTGTTTTAATTGGCCCATCAGGAAGTGGTAAGACGACAACACTTAAAATGATTAATCGGCTAATTCCTCTGAGTGAAGGATACATATATTTTAAAGACAACCCAATTAGCGATTACGAAGTTTATGAAATGCGTAGAGACATGGGATATGTACTACAACAAATTGCGCTTTTTCCGCATATGACAATCGCAGAAAATATTGCACAAGTCCCACAGATGGAAAAATGGTCTGACGAAAAAATTAAAAATAGAATCGATGAATTATTAGAGATGGTCGGCTTAGACCCTGAGGTTTATAGAGATAGGAAGCCGACTGAACTGTCGGGTGGTCAACAACAAAGAATCGGTGTGCTTCGAGCACTGGCTGCTGATCCTCCAGTGATTTTAATGGATGAGCCTTTCAGTGCACTAGACCCTATAACTAGAGAAAAATTTCAGAACGATCTAATTGAACTACAAGAGAAAATCAAAAAGACCATTATCTTTGTTACGCATGATATATCTGAAGCATTCAAGCTTGCAGACCGTTTATGTTTGTTCAATGAAGGGGCAGTTGAACAAATTGGTACGCCAAATGAGTTTATTCAGACGCCAAAAAGTGACTTTGTTAGAACCTTTATAGGTGGTCAAAGTGAACCTTTTGATGATATTAAAGCAGGCGATTTAGTATTAAATAAAGCAGTAATTAGTAATGAACATCAGGGCGTCTATATTTCACAAGATAAATCACTTCACGATGTTTTTACAGCACTCACTGAACAGGATGAAGTTATAGTTGAAGTTGAGGACGGTCCTAAACTATTAACGCGTTCTGATGTGTTTCAACATCTCGCCCGGAAAAGTGGTGAAGTTAAATGAATACATTTCTAGAGACTTTATCGTCGAGACGTGGTGAGCTTTTACAAACACTAATCGAGCACATACAGATTTCATTTATTGCCCTCTTAATTGCGGTACTTATTGGGGTACCACTTGGCATACTTTTAACCAAGACGGACCGAATTGCTGAGATCGTTATAAATATCGCTGCAGTAATGCAGACTATACCGTCATTAGCACTATTAGGCTTGATGATACCCTTATTTGGTATCGGTGAAGTACCGGCAATTATCGCACTTGTAATATACGCCTTACTGCCCGTATTAAGAAATACTTATACAGGTATTAATGAAGTAGATGAGTCTTTAGTGGAAGCGGCTGAAGGTATCGGTATGAAACCGGTAAGACGACTATTAAAAGTGGAAATACCGATTGCTATGCCAATTATTATGGCAGGTATTAGAACAGCAATGGTGTTAATTATTGGTACGGCAACCTTAGCAGCTTTAATTGGTGCAGGTGGTTTAGGTGATTTAATACTACTCGGTATTAATCGTAATAACACAGATCTTATTCTAATCGGTGCGATACCTGCAGCACTGTTAGCAATTATTTTTGATATCGGTTTAAGAATCATACAAAACTTATCCTATAAACGTGCCATGATTACAGTGGGTACAATATTTGTCATTATTTTAGCAGTTACCTTAGCACCACTATTAACGAATAGAGATGGCGAGATTACTATTGCAGGTAAATTAGGCTCAGAGCCTGCGATTATAACGAATATGTATAAGATATTAATTGAAGAAGAAACCGATTATACAGTGAATGTTGAAGATGGTTTAGGGCAAACTTCATTCTTGTTCAATGCCTTAAGATCTGACGATATAGATGGTTACCTAGAGTTTACAGGTACAGTCTTAGGAGAGCTTGTAAAAGAAGCTCCAGAATCGAATGATGTAGAAGTGGTATACAACCAGGCGAACACTGCATTAGATTCGGAATTTGATATGACCATGCTCGAACCTATGATGTTTAACAACACTTACACTCTAGCAGTAAAAAGAGATTTTGCTGAAGAAAATAATTTAACCACAATCGAAGATTTAAAAAGTATAGAAGATGAAATAAGACCTGGCTTTACTATGGAGTTTAATGACCGAGTTGAAGACGGTTACCCGGCAATTCAAGAAGCTTATGACCTAAACTTTAATGATGTCATTACTATGGAGCCACAATTGAGATACCAAGCAATTGAAAATGGTGAGATTAACTTAATGGATGCTTATGCAACTGATGCAGAATTACGTCAGTACGATATGGTTATATTGGAAGATAACAAACAAGTATTTCCCCCATATCAAGGTGCGCCACTCTTTAAGCAAGAATTTTTAGATGAACATTCTGAAATTATTGATCCATTAAATCAATTGTCTGGCATGATTACAGATGAGGAAATGCAAGATATGAACTATCGGGTAACAGTAGATGACGAAGCACCATATGACGTGGCAGAAGAATTCTTACAAGAAAATAATCTGATAGATTAAAAAAGCTGACTCCCTAGGGAGCCAGCTTTTTTTAGAATTCTTCATATTCATTTGGGTCTTGGTCGTTGATACGTCCATCAAGGCGGTCTAAACGATCGATCGCATGCATCTCGTCTTCAGAGAGTTCAAAATCAAAGATGTTTAAGTTACTTATCTGACGTTCTGGTTTGGATGAACGTGGTACTGGTAAGACACCATGTTGGTAATGCCAACGTAAAATAATTTGCCCGACGTCTTTTTCTTTTTCTTTTGCTAGTTTTTGCAAAAGCGGATCATTAATTACTGATTGTGCACGTGATAAAGGACTCCATGCTTCCGTTATAATGTCGTTATCCTTATTATATTTACGGACCTTTTCTTGAATAAAGCAGGGGTGAAGTTCTATTTGATTGATAACAGGTTTCACACCAGTTTCATTGACTAGACGGTCAATATGCTCTGGTTCAAAGTTAGACACACCGATTGATCTAACGTATCCATTTTTTTGAGCTTGAATTAATGCCTTCCAAGCTTCCACATACTTGTCTTGTTTAGGATTTGGCCAGTGCAATAAGAATAAGTCAATATAATTCAAACCTGTTCTAAACAAGGATTCTTCAATAGATTCTAATGCAGTGTCATAATCATATAAACCACCACGAAGCTTAGATGTCACGTATATTTCTTCTCTAGAAACATCAGTATTTCTGATAGCTTCTCCAACAGCCCCTTCGTTTCTATAACGGATTGCAGTGTCTAATAACCGGTAACCATTATTTATGGCAGCTTCTATATCTTTAGCACCTTGCTTCCCGTTAAGGTATACCGTTCCAAATCCAATGGCTGGAATTTTGTAACCATCATGTAAATTATATTCTGGGATGCTGTTCATATTATCACCTTCCATTTTTACGCTCTATTACATCATCTAACAAAAACTCCAGCTTGTCTTAAATTTTGTTTCTATCTTCTAGTTAAGATATCTCTGTTTCATTAATTCTTTCAGCATATTAATTTCGTAATTCAAGCGTTTACCAGTTTTCGTATCCCGAACTTTTTTACGCTCTACTTCTTCATCGACAATCCTTCTAACAGCAAGTACATCGGATTCATTATTTAGTACATTATCTTTAGAGTTAAACTCTTGGTGGGCAACAAGTTGCATACCATATGAATTATATAACAAGGTGTAGCCGGCAATGCCTGTTGTGGATTGATACGCTTTAGAGAAACCACCGTCGATAACTATAAACTTACCATCCGCTTTAATCGGGTTCTCACCTTCTTTTTCTTTCACAGGCGTATGTCCGTTGATGATATGACCTTCATCAGGATCTAAATCGAACTCTTCTAAGAAGATACGTGCAGACTCGGCTTTTTCTCTAAGGTAATAGTATGGGTTCTTCTCTTCTTTTTGAGCGGGTTTATCATTTACAAAATATCTCTCAAATGTAGTCATGGCACGTTTTCCAAATAGAGAAGATTTTTTACCATTCCATAAGTACCATACAAGGTCAGTGGCTAGATCATCAGTGTCATCTAAGTGCGTAAATGAGTAGCGTAAGTAGTACTCAAACTGATCTAGAAGTTCGCGGCCATAGTATGTTTTACCGTCGATTTCCATACCTTCCATATTGCTATCTTCGTCTACAGGAATACAGCCGTGAATTAATAGATTGCCGTTATAACGTAGGTATAAGTTTCCTTTCTTCATCATGAAACTCATATGACGTTTTAGTTTCTCGGATTGTTGCACACTGATGAGTAAAGTATTCATCACATCTTCTTCATCTTCAGTTAAAGCTGTAGGATTATTCGGATCAATCGTAGAGAAACAAGTATTTTCTAAAGGATATATATTACCATTAACTGTGTATTCAAGTGTGTCGTAATTGATGTTTTCCAGTACTAGACGGTCATCCATTTCAAAATTAGGACGGCGCTTGATAATGGGTGCCTCTAGTTTAAATTGGATCATCGCAATAGCTTGTTGAACCTTGGTCATCTGTAACTGTTCAGCTTCATCCAATGTTTTACCAGTTGTTTTCTTCGGTCTAAATGCCTTGTTATCTCCATAGTACTTATCAGCTAAAGTAAATAAAGGGCGTAAATTTATACCGTAAGCATCTTCAATAATATCTAAGTTATTGTATCTAGCGCAGATACGAATAATGTTGGCAAGACACACTTTGGAGCCGGCATAGGCACCAATCCATAAAACATCGTGGTTCCCCCATTGAATATCAACAGAGTGATAATCGATAAGCGTATCCATAATCTTGTCAGGTTCTGGCCCTCTATCATAAATATCGCCAACAACATGAAGGTGATCGACAACTAATCTTTGAACACTAAAAGCGAGTCCAGTGATTAATTTATCCGCTTGACCTAAACCGATTACTTCACTAAGAATACTATTATAGTATTGTTTCTTATTATCATTTTCATCTTTCTTATATAAAAGTTCCTCAATGATATAAGCGAACTGTGGTGGTAAGGCCTTTCTAAGTTTTGAACGTGTATATTTTGAAGAAGAGTAAGCAACCAACTCAATTAATTGCTCAACCTTAGTTTTATACCAATGATTTAATTCATCCTTATTGGTAAATTCATTCTTTACTAATTGAAGCTTTTCTTCAGGATAGTAGACGACAGCTGCAAGTTCATTTAACTCGTTCGTTGTCAGTTGGTCTTTAAATAAATCGTCAATTTTAACTTTGACATTACCCGAACCATTTCTTAATACGTGTTGGAAAGCTTGAAACTCACCATGTAAATCACTGACAAAGTGCTCAGTACCCTTTGGCAATTCCATTATAGATTCAAGATTTATAATCTCAGTTGCCACTTTTTCTTCAGAATTAAACTTCTCGGCTAAAAGTTGAAAATAGTGCGCCTTGTAATCCTGGTTGTCGTTATCGATATTTGTCAATCTAAACACCCCTAAGCCTTTTCAAATATTAATACCTCTATTATATCGATAAGCATGTAAATGATAAATGATTTCCCGTACATGTTTGTAGTGAATCATTATTGGTTAAAAGATTAATAGATAGAATAAGGAGGAACGAGGGTGAAAACGAAGATTTTTGGACTAGCATTAGCAACAACATTAGCTTTAGCTGCTTGTAATAGTGATGGAGGTTCTGAAGAAGATGCAGACGATGCAGGTACACCTGCAGAACCTGTGGAAGATACTCAAGGTGATAATCAAACAGATGATGATTCAAACGATGATAACTCCGGCTCAGAAGAGTCTTCCAGTGATTCATCAGGGAATAGCAGTGAAGCAATCGCCATTGACGATGTAAATTTAAGTCCTGAAGATGCTATTGAAATTGCACAGGGTGAATTCGATGGTAATCTGCACGAAGTTCAGCTCGATCAAGATAGAGGAGACTGGGTGTATAAAATAGACCTAAGAAGTGCAGATGAAGAAGCTGAAGTAACGATTAATCAAGAGACAGAGGAAGTCGTCGACGTTAGAACTGATTCAGAAGGTGATGACGATGAAGAAGAAATTCTAGATTACTCTAGCGTTAGTTCAATTGACGAAGCTTTTGAAGTCGCAAGTTCTGATGCAGGCGGCGGAGATATTTCAGAATGGACACTTTCAATGGATGATGGTAAGGCTGAATATGACATTGACTTACTGTATGAAAATGAAATTTACGAATATACAATTGATGCAGATTCACTTGAAATTCTAGATACAGAACGTGATGATGAAGATTAATTATAAGTAAATAAGAAGAACTAAT